>JAGAYB010000038.1 GCA_017940705.1 Selenomonas sp.
AGCACTTTCATCCACAAAGGTATGGCAGACCCCCGTACCCGTTTCTATGACCGGCACGGAGCTATCCTCTACCACGCGTTTTATCAGGCCGGCACCGCCACGGGGAATGATGACATCCAAAAGCCCCGTCAAATGAGTCATCACACCGACAGCCTCTCTGTCGGTAAAATCAACAAACTGAACGGCGCCCTCCGGGATACCGTTAGCATAAGCTGCCTGCGCCAGCAGACTGCTGATAGCGATATTGGAATGGAGAGCTTCACTGCCCCCCCTGAGCAGGACAGCATTGCCGGATTTCAGGCACAAGCCCAGAGCATCCGCCGTGACATTGGGACGGGCCTCATAGATAATGCCCACCACCCCCAAAGGCACATGAACCCTGCGGATAGCAAGGCCATTAGGGCGTACCGAGCTGCTATCGCCATAGCCAACGGGGTCAGGCAGCGCCGCTGTCTGCCGCAGGCCTTCTGCCATACCGGCAATCCGGCTCTCATCAAGCAGCAGACGGTCAAGATAAGATGACTTAATCCCCTTTTCCCGGGCAGACGCCATATCCTGCGCATTGGCCGCTAAAATCTGCGCACTGCCCTGCTCCAAGGCATCAGCCATAGCCAGCAGTGCCTGATTTTTCACCGCAGTGGACAACACGCCCAGCTTATATGAAGCCGCTTTTGCCAATTCGGCTCTGCGCCGCAATTCAGCCTGTATATCCATTGTCATTCCTCCTAAGGAATATTCATAAGGTCAAACCATAAGAACCATATTGTCACGATGGATTACCTCATCCGGCACATCGCCTGCTACCAGACGGGCAATCTCTTCCGTTTTATGCCCCATCACCCTGCTGAGGGTTGACATGTCAAAATTCACAATGCCCCGGGCTATTTCCTGCTGGCCCTCCGTCAATACACGGACGGTACTGCCAGCGGCAAAATCACCGGCACAGGCCACCACGCCTGCCGCCAGCAGGCTGCTCCCCTTGTCTCTCATGGCGGCGGCGCAGCCGTCATCCACCACGATTTCCCCGGCCAGACGCTTGCCAAAGGCCAGCCATGACTTCCGCACACGCAGGTGGGATTCTCTGGCAGGAAAAACCGTACCGATATTTTGACCTGTCAAAACAGCGCGCAGTACCCCTTCCCTGGAGCCCGAGGCAATAACCATGGTCACGCCGGCGCTCATGGCAATCTGGGCGGCCTGAATCTTGGTCATCATGCCGCCTGTACCCAGCTTAGAGCCAGCACCGCCGGCGATAGCTTCCACCTCCGGGGTGATTTCGGGAATTTCACTGATGAGTTTTGCTTCTGGATGGACAGCCGGATTAGCCGTATAAAGTCCCTCGATATCGGAGAGGATAACCAAAGCATCGGCATCTACCAGCGTTGCCACCATGGCCGACAGATTGTCATTGTCGCCAATCTTTATTTCATCAACCGCCACCGCGTCATTTTCATTGATAACGGGAACAGCCCCCATGGAAAGCTGTGCCAGCAAAGAATTACGGGAATGGATGTACTGATGATGCTGTACGGAATTTTCCTTGGTGAGCAGCACCTGCCCCATCACCTGACCGTATTCGGCAAAGAGCTTTTCGTAAATGTGCATCAGTACGCCCTGACCGATAGCCGCTACCGCCTGCTTTTCAGGAATGGAATCCGGTTTTTGGGCAAGTCCCAGCTTGCCCAGTCCGGCGGCAATAGCCCCGGAGGACACCAGAATCATTTCCTTGCCCTGATTTTTCAGATCAGCGATTTCCCGGATCAGCCTGTCAATGCGATATAGATTCAGTTTTCCCGTTTCATGGGTCAAGGTGCTTGTACCCACCTTTACTACGATGCGTTTTGCATCGCGCAAGCGTTCTCTGGCGGTTCCCATGCGCATGCCTCCCTATTATTTACGGCAGTTCGATTTTCGGCTTGTCATAGTTGCGCTTAAAGAGCAGTCCGTTGCGACCGATAATCTGCACGAGATTTACATCGGCACGTTCAGCCAGCATGGTGATGGCATCTTCCGGCTCTTCCAGACAATTCTGCAGCACGCGCACCTTAATCAGTTCCCGTTTCTTGATGGCCTCCTGCGCGGCCTGCACCACAGTCGGCGTCACGCCGTCCTTGCCCATCATAACAACAGGCTCCAGTTTCTGACCCATGGAGCGCAGGAAGCTCTTCTGCTTGCCCGTTAATGAATTTCTTAACAAATTTATTCCTCCGTAAAATTCTTAATCGCGGAATTCAAATTCCATTTCACCGATATGGATAGTGTCGCCCTCTTTGGCGCCCTTTTCCCGCAGCTTTTCATCGAGATTCTTGATACGCCAGATATACTGGAAGCGGCGCACCGCCTCATCATTGAGGAAGTTGGTCATCTTGACGAGTTTTTCGATATTCTGACCGGATACCACCAGTTCACCGCTGATATTACGGGAAATGGTAATCTTGTCCGGGTCTTCCTCATTTTCATCATAAACTACGACTTCTTCTTCCGTTTCCGGCTCTTCCACATAGTTGTCCAGCCACTCACCGGTGTAGTCGATAAGCTCCTGCACGCCTTCGCGCGTAGCTGCGGAAATGGCAAAGAATTTCAGCCCGTTTTCCTCGGCCAGCTTCTTGAGGCGCGGCAGGTTTTCCTGCGCTTCGGGCAGGTCGATTTTATTGGCCACCAGCACCTGTGTGCGGCGGGCAATTTTCTCGCTGTATTTTTTGAGCTCCGCATTGATTTTATGGTAATCGTCAATGGGGTCACGCCCCTCAAGGCCGGACGCGTCCACGATATGCAGAATCAGCTTCGTGCGCTCCACATGGCGCAGGAAGTCATGCCCCAGACCGACACCATCAGCGGCGCCTTCGATAAGGCCCGGAATGTCAGCCATGACAAAACTCTTTTCATAGTCGGTCTTTACCACGCCCAGCACCGGCGTAATCGTCGTAAAATGATACTCAGCTATCTCAGGTCTGGCTGCCGAGCAGCTGGCCACCAGGCTCGACTTGCCCACACTAGGATAACCGACGAGGCCCACATCAGCGAGCAGCTTCAATTCCAAAATGAGGTTTTTGGCCTCACCCGGTTCGCCGAATTCAGCAAAGGTCGGTGTACGATTGGCAGAATTAGCAAACTTCGCATTGCCACGGCCGCCACGGCCGCCCTTGCAGACCACAGCCTCCTGACCGATTTCCGTAAGGTCAGCCAGCACCTTGCCCGTAGCCTCGTCCTTGACAATCGTTCCGGGCGGTACCTTTACATAGCAGGCCGGCGCATTGGCGCCATACTGGTTCTTGATATCGCCGTTTTCCCCATTCTTTGCCGTAAACTTCCGATGAAAACGGAAATCCAGCAGGGTGTTCATATTCTGGTCAACGACAAAAATGATATCGCCGCCCCTGCCCCCATCGCCGCCGGACGGGCCGCCCTTCGGCACAAACTTCTCTCTTCTAAACGCCGACTTACCATGACCACCGTCACCGGCCTTCACAATAACACGGGTTCTATCAATAAACTGCATATTTCCTCCATCTTGTAATCCGTCACCACCTCATCCGTCACGCTTTGCGTGCCACCTTCCCCTCAAGGGGAAGGCTTAATGGTAACAACAATAAGACAAATGTAATTTCTGCGCCCAAGGACGGGCGCTGGTGGACGTAAATCCCGTGATGGGATTTCAGTCCACGTTTTCTTTTGGGTACTTTTCTTTGCGCCAAAGAAAAGTACCACCTCACATTTGCAATACACAAAGGCAAGAGCCGGCATTGCGTTCAATACCGGCCCTTGCCTTTATGCACTACAACGCAACTTAACGCCGTTCCATATATAATACAACAATACCTGCGCTTATAAAGCGCAGGTACCGAGTATTTGTCTTACATAGCTTCTTCAGCCGTATAAACGCTGACCTGACGCTGGTAGCGGCCTTTGCGCTCGAAAGCAACCTTGCCGGCAACCTTGGCGAACAGGGTATCATCCTTACCGATGCCCACATTGTGACCCGGATGGAAGTGCGTGCCGCGCTGACGAACCAGAATGCTGCCAGCAGTTACAACCGTACCAGCCTGTTCCTTAACGCCAAGACGCTTGGAATGGCTGTCGCGGCCGTTACGCGTGGAGCTAACACCCTTTTTATGTGCGAACAACTGCAAATCAAAAGTAAACATGGAATTCACCTCCGCTGTTCTTGAATTCGTACACCTTCCGGACTGAGCTTAGCAATCTCCATCAGTCCTAGAAGCATTGTTTGTAAAAGCGTTTCTGTCAGTTCATCAGGAGCACCCTTGAGCTGCATTTTGAGCTTTCCACTCGCTACGGAATAATCCATTTCGCGATGCAGATGCTCGCCCAGTCCCAACAATGCCGTCTGCGTCAGAGCCGAAACCCCGGCACAGACAATGTCCTGACCACGCTCTGCCGTACCGCTATGGCCGGCAACTTCAAAGCCAACAATACGTCCTGCTGACTCTTTAAAGATTTTCACCTTAATCATGGATTAGGCTTCAATCTTTTCGATAACAACCTTCGTGAACGGCTGACGATGACCCTGACGTTTACGATAGTTGCTCTTAGCCTTGTATTTGAAGACCAGAATCTTCTTGTCCTTGCCCTGAGCCTCTACCTTGCCCGTTACCTTGGCACCAGCAACAACCGGCTTGCCAACTTTGACATCACCGTCGTTTACTACCGTCAGAACTTCATCAAACACTACAGCTTCGCCT
>JAGAYB010000039.1 GCA_017940705.1 Selenomonas sp.
GAATCTCAATAACTAGATTTTCGCTATGCTGTGATAAAATCCCTGCTAATTAAAAAAATTATTTTAGATTTCACTATTTCCTACAGCATCAAAAGTTTCGGTAATGGAAGCTGACGGCTCCCTGTCCAGCCTGCTCACGACATAAACTGCCAGCAGGGACAGGATAAAGCCGGGCACGATTTCATAAAGCCCCAGCCAGTCAATCTGTTTCCAGACCAGAACCGTAACACCGCCGACAACAATCCCGGCCAGTACGCCGTTGCGCGTCGTCCTGCGCCAAAAGAGGGAACAAAGCAGCGCCGGCCCAAAGGCCGCCCCAAAGCCTGCCCAGGCATAGGCCACCATATCCAGAATAAAGCTCGATGGATTAAGGCCGATAAAAATTGCCAGCGAGGCAATAATCAGCACAGAAGCGCGGCTAATCCAAATGAGTTCCGTCTGCTCGGCTTCCTTTCGCAGCAGCGTGCGGTAAAAATCCTGGGCAAAGGCCGAAGCCGCCACCAGCAGCTGAGCTGACGCCGTACTCATAATCGCTGCCAGCACTGCTGAAAGGATTAAGCCTGCCACCACCGGAGGGAAGAGCTGATTCGTCATCACCAAAAAGACCGTTTCCGACTCCGTCCCCGACAAGGTGTCTGTCAGGAACACACGCCCCACCATGCCTACTGCCACGGCAGCAGCCAAAGACAGCACCACCCAGGTCATGGCAATACGGGTAGCCTGCTTAATTTCCCGAGAACTGGAAATCGCCATAAAACGCACCAAAATATGGGGCTGGCCGAAGTAACCGATACCCCATGCCAGCAGGGACAGCAGTTCAATCGCCCCCAGGGTTGACCCGTCAGGCTTGGTAAAGGGCTCCAGCATGGAATGGCTCACTTCGTCAATGGCCGTAACTGTAGCCGTAAAGCCACCCATTTCCATGCCGGCAGTAATAGGCACAATCAAAATGGCAAAGAACATCATCACGCCCTGAATAAAATCCGTGCGAGATACAGCGAGAAAGCCGCCCACCAGCGTATAAAACACCACTGAACCGGCGCCGATGAAAATGGCGTATTCATAGGGAATGCCGAATACGGTTTCAAACAAGCGCCCCGAAGACACAAAGCCCGATGAAGTATAGATAGTAAAGAAAATCAGAATAAACACCGCCGGGATAGTCCGCAGCAGACCGCTGTTATCCTCAAAGCGATTTTCCAAAAACTGGGGCAGTGTCAGGGAATTTTTGGCCAGCTCCGTGTATTTGCGCAGGCGGGCAGCCACAAAATGCCAGTTGGCCCATGTTCCGATAGCAATGCCCACCGCTATCCAGCCGGCATTAAGACCGGCAAGATAGGCAAACCCCGGCACCCCCATCAGCATCCAGCCGCTCATGTCCGAGGCCTCGGCACTCATGGACGTCACCCATGCTCCCAGCTTACGGTTGCCCAAAAAATAATCGCTCATGTTTTTGGTACGGCGGTAATAATAAACGCCAATGGCCATCATCAGGCCAATATACAGAATAAAAGTATTGATAACCGCTAACTGATGTGTCAAAAAAGTTCCTCCTTAACATAATTTCGTATTTACAACAACAGCTTAAATTATACTGTGACTCACCTGCTTTTGGCAACTTTATTTTTATAGTAACTATATCTTTATTGTCATAGAGGACACTTTTTTGCTCATTTTTATCCGAAAAATTTCCCTTTGGCAGGAAAAAACACTTGCATTCTCGAAATTCATCACTTATAATAGCTAAGGTTTTTTGGAAACTCCCATTTAAACGCAGATGGCCTTAGTGTATATCCGTATAGGCATAATCTGCGCTCTTTTCGTGCGTGCAAAAATATTTGTACGATATTTTAGGAGGAAAGTGCCCATGAATAAGTATGATGTTGTAATTGTTGGCGGCGGCCCGGCAGGCGTTTTCGCTGCGTATGAGCTGGCAGAAAAAAGCCCCGGCTTAAAGGTGCTGCTACTGGAAAGCGGCAAGGATATTTACACCCGTGTCTGCCCCATTTCGGCAGGCAAGGTAAAAAGCTGTATCGGCTGCAAGCCCTGCAGCATCATGCGCGGCTTCGGCGGTGCCGGTGCTTTCTCCGACGGCAAATACAACTTCACCACCCAGTTTGGCGGCTGGCTCAACGAGTACCTGTCCGATGACGAGGTCATGGATTTAATTTATTATGTAGATAAAATCAATATGAAGCACGGCGCTCCGGCGCAGGTATTCAGCACGGAAAACTCCGACATCGGCTACCGCGCCCTCCAGTACGACCTGCACCTGCTGTCTGCCAGCGTGCGCCACCTGGGCACGGAAAACAATCTGGAAATGCTCAAGGCCACCTATGAATACCTGAAGGACAAAATTGAATTCCGCTTTGAATGCCCCGTAGCCCATATACATTCCGATGGTCAGGGCAGCAATGAAGTGGAACTGACAGACGGTGAGCGTATCGCCGCCGCCTACCTGATTGTCGCCCCGGGGCGAGCCGGAGCTGAATGGTTCTCCAATGAATGCAATACGCTGGGACTCAAGCAGGAAAACAACCGGGTTGATGTCGGCGTCCGCGTGGAAGTCCCCGATGAAATCTGGGACCCTATCACCAGTCAGGTCTATGAAGCCAAGCTGGTTTACCGCACCAAACGCTATGGCGACCAGGTGCGTACCTTCTGCATGAACCCCCACGGCCATGTGGTTATGGAAAACACCGACGGCATCATGACGGTAAACGGCCACTCCTACAGCGACCCGAAACTCCAGAGCAAAAACACCAACTTCGCCCTGCTGGTCAGCAACCGCTTCACGGAGCC
>JAGAYB010000040.1 GCA_017940705.1 Selenomonas sp.
AGCACTTTCATCCACAAAGGTATGGCAGACCCCCGTACCCGTTTCTATGACCGGCACGGAGCTATCCTCTACCACGCGTTTTATCAGGCCGGCACCGCCACGGGGAATGATGACATCCAAAAGCCCCGTCAAATGAGTCATAACACCGACAGCCTCTCTGTCGGTAAAATCCACGAACTGTACAGCGCCCTCGGGAATGCCATGAGTATAGGCGGCTTTGGCCAGCAGGCTGCTGATGGCAATATTGGACTGCAAAGCCTCACTGCCGCCTCTGAGCAGCACCGCATTACCTGATTTCAGGCATAAGCCCAAAGCGTCAGCGGTCACATTAGGACGGGCCTCGTAGATGATGCCAACCACGCCTAAAGGCACATGCACCCGGCGGATGGAGAGCCCGTTAGGACGCACTGAACCGGCGTCCACCTGGCCAATGGGGTCAGGCAGGGCGGCAGTCTGCCGCAGTCCTTCGGCCATACCGGCAATACGGCTCTCATCGAGCAGCAGCCGGTCAAGATATGATTTCTTAATCCCCTTTTCCCGGGCAGCTGTCATATCCTGTGCATTAGCTGCCAGAATCTTATCGCAGCCCTGTTCCAAGGCGTCAGCCATGGCCAGCAGAGCCTGATTTTTCACCGCGGTGGATAAAACGCCCAGCTTATAAGATGCCTCTTTGGCCGCCTGTGCCCGGCGCCGTAATTCTGCATGAATATCCATTGTCATTCCCCCTGCAGTTAAACCATTAGAACCATATTATCCCGGTGGATAACTTCCTCCGGTACATTTTCGCCTACCAGACGGGTAATTTCTTCGCTCTTATGCCCCATAACCCGGCTGAGCGTTGACATGTCAAAATTCACAATACCACGGGCGATTTCCTGCTGCGTTTCTGTCAATACGCGGACGGTACTGCCAGCAGCAAAATCACCGGCACAGGCCACGACACCGGCAGGCAAAAGACTGCTGCCCTTGTCACGCATAGCGGCGGCACAGCCGGCGTCCACTACGATCTCCCCGGCCAGACGCTTGCCAAAGGCCAGCCAGGACTTGCGCACACGCAGATGTGATTCCCGGGCCGGGAACACTGTGCCGATATTTTGACCGGTCAAAACCTCACGCAATACTCCCTCACGGGAACCTGAGGCAATAACCATGGTCACGCCGGCACTCATGGCAATCTGGGCGGCCTGAATCTTGGTCATCATGCCGCCGGTCCCGAGCTTGGAACCAGCCCCACCGGCAATAGATTCCACCTGCGGGGTAATCTCCGGGATTTCGCTGATTAGCTCGGCCTCGGGGTGTGTTGCCGGGTTAGCCGTATACAGTCCCTCGATATCCGACAAGATTATCAGCGCGTCAGCATCTACCAAAGTGGCCACCATCGCGGACAGATTGTCATTGTCGCCAATCTTAATTTCATCGACCGCCACCGCGTCATTTTCATTGATGACCGGTACCGCCCCCATGGCCAGCTGCGCTAGCAGGGAATTACGGGAATGAATGTACTGGTGGTGCTGCACAGAGTTTTCCTTGGTCAGCAGCACCTGTCCCATCACCTGCCCGTATTCGGCAAAGAGTTTCTCATAGATATGCATGAGCACGCCCTGGCCGATGGCTGCCACCGCCTGCTTTTCCGGGATAGAGTCAGGCTTTTTGTCCAGACCTAATTTACCCAAGCCTGCGGCAATAGCTCCCGAAGACACCAGAATCATTTCCTTGCCCTGATTTTTCAGGTCAGCAATTTCGCGTATCAGCTTATCAATACGATTCAGATTTAATTTTCCCGTATCATGGGTCAGGGTGCTTGTGCCCACCTTCACCACGATACGCTTGGCCTCTTGCAGACGCTGACGTGCATTTCCCATAACCAGGCCTCCATAGTTTTATTTACGGCAGTTCGATTTTCGGCTTTTCGTAGTTGCGCTTGAAGAGCAAACCATTGCGGCCGATAATCTGTACGAGATTCACATCCGCACGTTCAGCCAGCATGGTGATGGCATCTTCCGGCTCTTCCATACAGTTCTGCAGCACACGTACCTTAATGAGTTCGCGCTTTTTAATGGCCTCCTGCGCTGCCTGTACAACTGTCGGTGTAACACCTTCCTTGCCCATCATGACCACGGGTTCCAATTTCTGCCCCATGGAACGCAAAAAGCTCTTCTGCTTGCCCGTTAAAGAATTTCTTAACAAATTTATTCCTCCGTAATTTCCTTACTCAACCGCCTTAGTCGCGGAATTCAAATTCCATTTCCCCGATATGAATGGTATCGCCTTCTTTAGCACCCTTTTCCCGGAGTTTTTCATCCAGGTTCTTAATGCGCCAGATGTACTGGAAACGGCGAACAGCCTCATCGTTGAGGAAGTTGGTCATCTTCACGAGTTTTTCGATATTCTGACCGGATACCACCAGTTCACCGCTGATATTACGGGAAATGGTAATCTTGTCCGGATCTTCCTCATTTTCATCATAAACTACGACTTCTTCTTCCGTTTCCGGCTCTTCCACATAGTTGTCCAGCCATTCACCGGTGTAATCGATAAGCTCCTGCACGCCTTCGCGCGTAGCGGCAGAAATTGCAAAGAACTTCAAGCCGTTTTCCTCAGCCAGCTTTTTAAGGCGCGGCAGATTTTCCTGCGCCTCCGGCAGGTCAATCTTGTTGGCTACGAGCACCTGCGTACGACGGGCAATCTTTTCGCTGTACTTTTTGAGCTCTGCATTGATTTTATGATAATCATCAATCGGGTCACGGCCTTCCAGACCAGATGCGTCCACAATATGCAGAATCAATTTCGTACGCTCTACATGGCGCAGGAAGTCATGACCAAGGCCCACGCCGTCAGCAGCGCCTTCGATAAGGCCCGGGATATCGGCCATGACAAAGCTCTTTTCGTAGTCTGTCTTAACCACACCGAGCACCGGCGTAATCGTCGTAAAGTGATACTCCGCAATCTCAGGACGGGCTGCCGAACAGCTGGCCACCAGGCTCGACTTACCCACACTCGGATAGCCGACCAGGCCAACGTCCGCGAGCAGTTTCAATTCCAGAATCAAATTCTTGGCCTCACCCGGTTCACCGAATTCCGCAAAGGTCGGCGTGCGGTTGGCTGAGTTGGCAAACTTCGCATTGCCGCGGCCGCCACGGCCGCCCTTGCAGACCACTGCCTCCTGACCGATTTCCGTCAGGTCAGCCAATACCTTGCCCGTTGCCTCATCTTTAACAATCGTTCCAGGCGGTACCTTCACATAGCAGGCCGGTGCATTGGCACCATACTGATTCTTGATATCGCCATTTTCCCCATTCTTCGCCGTAAACTTCCGGTGAAAACGAAAATCCAGCAGGGTGTTCATATTCTGGTCAACGACAAAAATGATATCGCCGCCCCTGCCCCCATCGCCGCCGGACGGGCCGCCTTTCGGCACAAACTTCTCCCGACGGAAAGCAGACTTCCCATGCCCACCATCGCCCGCTTTAACAATTACACGGGTTCTATCTATAAACTGCATATTTCCTCCACATCAATAATGAACAAAGGCAAGAGCCGGCATTGCGTTCAATACCGGCCCTTGCCTTTATGCACTACAACGCAACTTAACGCCGTTCCATATATAATACAACAATACCTGCGCTTAAAAAGCGCAGGTACCGAGTATTTGTCTTACATAGCTTCTTCAGCCGTATAAACGCTGACCTGACGCTGGTAGCGGCCTTTGCGCTCGAAAGCGACCTTGCCGGCAACCTTTGCGAACAGAGTGTCATCCTTACCGATACCAACATTGTGGCCCGGATGGAAGTGCGTGCCGCGCTGACGAACCAGAATGCTGCCAGCAGTTACAACCGTACCAGCCTGTTCCTTAACGCCAAGACGCTTGGAATGGCTGTCGCGGCCGTTACGCGTGGAGCTAAC
>JAGAYB010000041.1 GCA_017940705.1 Selenomonas sp.
CAGAAACGCACGGCGGCTTTTATTGGCATCCACAGCGGCATCAAGATTAAATTCCATTCCCGCCTTGGCCTTGCCAATAGCTGCCCCCAATCTGTCCTTTTCCTCCATAAGCTCCTGCCATACAGCAAGCAACCGTCCTACATCAAAGCCTTCCTCCGCTTTCTGGCTGACATCTACACTGTCATCCTGCTGCCCTGCCAAGGCTTTACTGCGAAGATGCTTCTCCGTAATAGTCATAACATTGTCCGATTTATAGAGGTACCGTGTAATATAATCCTGCAACTCACCAATCTTATTCTGCGCCTGAAATGCCTCTTTCAGATTCATCTCTTTCATCCTCCATCATATTCCCAAAGCACGATAAAGACTGTCGTCAATAACGCGCCGTTGCTTTTTCAGCACTGGGCTATAGCCAGTCTTATCGCCAAAGAATTTCATGTTATAGGCGGAAACAAAGGCCACCTCTGCCGTATTGGGTATCATGGGATCGCCTTCAGCATGGCTGTAATCGCGGTTGATGTCCCAATCCTGCCACTGCTGACCAAACTGATAGGCTATGGACTTCCTGCCCCAATGATAGCGGAAACGCAGGGTAAATACATCCCCCAATGTATACGGCCCGCCAATATAAGTTTCATGCTGCCGCCAGTAATCATCCGAAAAGTTCACCGATACCAGATTGATGGCAATCTGATAATCAGGTGGCGCATAACGCTCGACCGCCACAGATGACCTGTCTGCATACCTGCCTACGCCCATGCCGGCATCCACTAGCACCAAATTCCCGTTGTCCAACGTGGCCGGATAATTGGCAAAGGCCGCCGCTGATAACAGCAGCAGCGTAATCAAGGTCAAAGTCGCTCTTATCATTGCTCGCAATGCAATCACCTCCACATTATCTATCACACCCGTTACTTTCGCCGCCAAGGCATGTAACTCCTTTTGCAATCTTGAAATCTATATCACGTTATATACAGAAAAAGCCCACCACGAGGAGCATATCGCTCCCAGCAGTGAGCCAATCATCATATTGCAAATCCATTTTGTCTGGCTATATCCAATACCTTATCCTCGGAAATCTCCAAATCATCCGCTATTACTGCAGGCGATTTATGTTTCTTTAGATTGGACAATACCAAATTGGTCAGCATTTGCGCCTGTCCTAGTGCAATTCCCTCATTACGTCCCTGATTTATTCCTTCATTACGCGCATCCGTCACCATATCATCTATTGCTTTGCACACATCAATCCGCTCCTACGAAGAAGTTACACTACAGCCAGACTAAACACTTATTGTTGCAATGCCTCAATTTGTGCATCTGTCATTCCGGTAGCCTTCTTGACTGCCTCTACTGTCACCAGACCAAGTGACAACATTTTCTTGATAGTTTCATCTCGTCCTTCTTCACGGCCAGCGGCACGGCCTACTTCCATTCCCTCTTTGCGCCCCTTATTCAAAATCTCCTTTGCTTCATATTCTAAAATTTGGCCACCCATGACTTTTTCCACTCCTTCCACAATTTTCTTCTTATTTATTGCCAGATGGCGAACGACCTTCTTACCCATGTCGATAATCGCCTGACGGGTAAAGGCATCCAGTTCGCCTGCTTCTTGTAGCTGTTCCAGTTTTCTTACGATCCGGCGGTACTCATTCAACAGCACCGCTAATTTTCCCTCATCCGCTTCATACTCATCAAATCGCTTCTCATGGGTGAATATATAGAACGGAATCAAGAAGTACAACTTTTTGTCGAAGATTTCATCAATGGTATACCGCTTGGCCTTCATTACCTGTATACCATACTCCACTGTACCTCCCGGCGTTACCATGCGTATGGTCATCTCATCCGGTGTTTCTTCGGTATGCCTTAAAAATAGCACCGCTGCATGGGGGAATGTCACGGTCAGGACATTTCCCTCTTTTTCTCCACCAGCCAATGCCAGCTGTGCGCCATATTCAAACATACGCACCAGCATACTGTTATCCGGAGTAGACTGAGTTTCCACATGATAGGTCTTCTTCTCTCCCTTTTCGTCGATAACCACGATAAAGGAGTCTGTAACTCTCTTATCCTCATTGCCGTCCTGCTGTTTGAGGAAATGTTCATTCTGGAGCAGAACAATCCGCTCCCTGCCAGTATAATGCTCATGAAAACATTCATTGAACATTGGCAACAGCAGCGGACTGCAATCTGTTACCATTGTGCGGAACACATCATCATATGGGGTTGGACTGTATTCCATAAATATATCTACCTTTCTTGTCCTATCGTTATGGGACTATCACGTCTGATACTTATCTTTGCCCTTATTTTAGCACAAGGGAAAGATTTTTTCGACAATTAAATTTACAAATATCAGTTTTATCAAATTATATTTTCATTGTCACTATCCCCTCTTTTCGAGCCTTCACTCTACACGCGATAGTCTTCACTATTCGCATTTTACACCTTATTTGCACCTTATCGAGCCTCAAACGACCGTAAATAACTGCAAATATCTGCAAATATCATTTTCTGCATCATAAGATAAAAATGCCGCCAGCCCTTGAAAATAAAGGGCTGACAGCCTATAATAAATTTATCGCATTTGATGGGCGGATAATAAGCCTAGACTTCCCAAGCTTTAGAGGTGGGTTCGATTCCCATTGCCCGCTCCATAGAAAATACAGGAGTTGCGAAGGCAGCTCCTTTTTGTTATGACTTCTAAAAATCTCCACACAAAAAACCGGCTCACTTACAATAATTCAGAACTTCTGTAAGTGAGCCAGTTTATCATTATATAGCAAAAAAATTCCGTCTGGCGATGTCCAATACCTTATCCTCGGAAATTTTGCGCCTTCACTCTACAAGCGTTAGTCTTCACAATTCGCATTTTACACCTTATTTGCACCTTATCAAACGTAAAATAACTGTACATTACTGCAAAACCATCTGGCAGCTAAAATACATAAAGGCCGCAGCCCCTTGAAACTAATGGGCTGACGGCCTCCTGAATTTATCTGTGCACGAAGGTACTTTCCTAAATCCTATATAAGTTCGTTACGCTTAAGCTGCCTGTACAGCGTGTAAAATGCTCCGGGAAAGCCGATTACGATACCGCCGATTATCCCGGCTTTGCCCAGCTGGAAATAATCCCCCAGCAGGCTGCCGATGTAACCGCATATTCCCACAAACACCACGAGGTATATCCCCACGCCGCCCAGAATCGAAAAGGCCTTGACCGCCTGCTTTAAGCCGCCAGGTTCTTGTTGCTGCATAATAGTCCTCCTTGTAAAAAAGCCCTCCCCTTCGGGAAGGCTTTTGCTTCAAAACTGTACTGTTCCTTATTTTCCGCGAAATACATCAGGACGGCTGTCGACCAGACCGTAATGATAGAGAATTGCCTGAATGATACGTTCCGAGGCCTTGCCGTCACCATAGGGGTTGACAGATTCTGCCATACGGCTGTATTCTTCCTTGTCCGTCAGCAAAGTCTTGGCCTCAGCATAGACGCGCTCGCTGTCCGTGCCAATCAGCTTCACCGTCCCGGCTGCCACAGCTTCGGGACGCTCAGTGGTATCACGCAGGACGAGTACAGGCTTGCCCAGAGCCGGAGCTTCCTCCTGCACGCCGCCCGAATCGGTCAGAATCAGGTGCGCCTTATGCATCAGATTGGCAAAGGGCTCATAATCCAAGGGGTCAATCAGATGAACTTTCTGCAAGTCCCCCAGTTCTTCCTTAACCACCTCCCGTACCTTCGGATTCTTATGCACGGGGAAAACAACTTCCACATCGTCAAATTCTTCCGTAAGGCGGCGCAGTGCTTTATAGACATGGCGCATAGGCTCACCGAGATTCTCCCGGCGGTGAGTGGTCACCAAAATAATGCGCTTATGGGCAAAATCAATGCTCTGGAGCATATCATCGGCAAAGCAGAAGTCCTCACGCACTGTATGATGCAGGGCATCTATAACCGTATTGCCGGTTACAAAAATGCTGTCTGCCTGCACGTTTTCTGCCAGCAGATTGCTCTCTGAAGTATTGGTCGGCGCAAAGTTCAAATCGGCAATACAGCCAGTCAGCTTGCGGTTCATTTCCTCCGGGAACGGCGAATACTTGTTGTGTGTACGCAGGCCGGCCTCCACATGTCCCACCGTCGTCTGATGGTAATAGGCTGCCAGTGCGCCGGCAAAGGTGGTGGTAGTATCGCCGTGAACAAGCACGATATCCGGCTTTTCCTGTTCCAGCACCTTATCAAGGCCCATCATAGCCTTGGATGTGATATCAAAGAGGGTCTGTCCCTGTGCCATGATATCAAGGTCATAATCAGGCGTGATATGAAAAAGCCCCAGAACCTGGTCCAGCATTTCCCGATGCTGTGCCGTCACAGCCACAATGGGCACAATCTTGTCGGGATGCTTGGAAAGCTCCAGCACGATAGGCGCCATTTTAATGGCCTCAGGACGGGTGCCAAACACCGTCATAACCTTGATTTTCTTTTGTTCCATTCCTAGTCCCCTCTCTATAAAAAAGGCAGGTCCGCACCTGCCTTGTGGGTTCTGTCATTAGCAGCTTCAATGCTGATGCGCAGAATCATTCATTCGGAAAATACCGATTTTCTTGGCCCCGAACAATACCGCCGCAATAACCACACATACGATGAGAATTGCAAACTGATAGCTTACCTCCGTAAGGGCAACGGCGCTAAGCCCCAGCAATGCGCTGATAACGTACATCAGCAGTACGGCCTGCCGCTGGCTGAAGCCTAAATCCATTAAACGGTGATGCAGATGCCCTTTATCCGGCTTGAAGATGGGTACACCGCCGCGATAACGGCGCACGATGGCAAAGGTAGTATCAAGAATCGGCAGCCCCAAAGCCAGAATCGGCACAATCAGGGCGATGGTTGCCGCACATTTTACAGCACCGATAACGGAAATGCCTGCCAGCATGTACCCGAGGAACATACTGCCGGAATCTCCCATAAAAATCCGTGCCGGATTGAAATTATAGTAAAGGAAACCAAAGGCCGCACCTGCCAAAGCCGCCGTGAGTACAGCCACCAGCAGAATGTTCTGCTGCAGAGCCACCAGAAAAATCGTCACCGAGGCAATGGTGGCAACGCCTGCCGCCAGCCCGTCAAGGCCGTCAATAAGGTTTACCGTATTGGTAAGCCCGACAATCCAAAAAATAGTCAGGGGGATGGCCAGCCATTCCGTATAAAAGAAATCGCCAAAGGGGTCTGTGATGAAGTCAATGCGCACATCAAAGGCGATGACCAGCACTGCCGCAGCCAGAATCTGGCCTACCAGCTTGACCTTGGCCGGCAGATTCTTGTAATCATCAATTACGCCGACCAGTACGATAAGAGAGCCGCCCACCAGCAGACCCGTAATCTCAAAGAGGACCTCCGGCTCCACATCAATGGTTTGCAGTATCCCCAAAATAGCCACCATAAAGGCAGCGTAAATGCCCAGACCGCCGATACGGGGAATGGGTTTTTTATGTACTTTTCTCGCATCAGGAGCATCCAATGCCCCGGTCTTGGCCGCCAGTAAAATCACACCAGGCGTAATGAGCAAAGCCACACCTGCGGCAATGACAAACGCCAACATATATTCTGGCATACAAGCAGCACCTCTTTTTCCTAAAATCAACAACACGTAACAAGCCTATTTTAGCGCAGGGCACCCATAGTGTCAATGAAAATAAACTGAAAGACCATTTAAATTAGTCATGAATTTCATCAGGGCGGCAGCAGACGACAGAGCCGTCTGTTTCGTAGTAAATTACCTGCGCCAGCTTGGCATTGCGCAGCATTCTCCGGCACAGCAGGCAGGGCTTCCCGGATGCCAGCGTCCCATCGGCGTTTATGCCGACAATGTAAATGGTTGCTCCCTCCATGTCTGCCGGGTCAGCATTGATGATGGCATTTTGTTCGGCATGGACAGCCACACAAAGTTCGTAATTCTGTCCCTTGGGCACATGCAGGCGTTCCCTCTCGCAAATGCCTGTATCAATGCAGTTGTCCTCGCCCCGAGGGGCGCCATTGTACCCCGTGCTGATGATGATATGGTCTTTGACAATGATAGCGCCATAGCGGCGGCGCAGGCAGGTGGCTCTCCTGCCCACAGCCCGGGCAATATCCAAAAAATACTCCGTCCATTCGGGACGCTTTTGTACCTTGCTATTCTGCTCCATGTTCGCTGCTCTCCTTTAAATAACGACGGCCTAAAATCACCGCCACAAAATCATCAACCGGCACCGGCGGCACCTGCATGGTAACCGGCAGCAGACGCCGCCAGCCCTTAGGCGGATGGGCTTTCCAATACTCACCTTTGGCCATTTCCGTGGTGCGGTATTCATCACGGATGAGAATTTCCAGTTCCGGCACCTCCGCCAAACGGCTCCGGGCATCTTTGCTGGTAGTCCCGTTGCCCATAATTAGACGGCTAAAGCCGTATGCCGCTTTAGCCGTTGTTATCTCTGTTATTAAATTCACAGTTGCGATGACCCGCTGGAACAGGACTTTGCCGTCCTGCCCCAGAACGGCAAAACCGCATTTATCCCGGCCGGGGTCTAAGGCTGCAATATTCATGGGGCTTTTCTCTCCACATTTATATTAAGTCTCAAGGGACCCAAAGCATCCGTATTACCGTTGGCGTAAGCCGACAGGATTACGGGGCCGCGCTGACCGCGCAGTTGGGCGACGATTTCATAGAACTGCGCCCCTTCCATCACGCCGACAGTGCCCTGAAGTGGGTCAGGCAGGATTCCGCGGTTGGTGGCGGCAAAGTTGACATCCTTGAGGAAGTTCATCACCGTCTCCTCGGCCTCGCTGTCAGAGCCGCTCCTGATATCATAAGGACGGGCGATGATAAACTCCTTATCCCGATAGATAATGCTGTTGGGATACAGCTCATAAATTGTCCGGACTTCCTCACCACGTACAATATTGCTGGCAGC
>JAGAYB010000260.1 GCA_017940705.1 Selenomonas sp.
GGTGAGGGCACCTTCCAGCTCACGGATATTGCTGTCAATGCGGCTGGCGATATAGACCATTACATCATCGGGGACGCTGAAATGGTCGCTCTGGGCCTTGTTTTTCAGGATGGCGATACGGGTTTCCAAATCCGGTGCCTGAATATCGGTGGTCAGACCCCATTCAAACCGGGAACGCAGGCGTTCTTCAAGGCGTTCCACTTCGCGCGGCGGTCTATCGGAAGACAGGATAACCTGTTTCTGGGCATCGTAGAGGGTGTTGAAGGTGTGGAAAAATTCTTCCTGTGTACTGGTCTTTCCGGAAATAAACTGGATATCATCGACCATCAGTACGTCAATGTTGCGGTACTTCTGGCGGAATTTATCCGAAGTACCCTGCTGGATTGCCTGAATGATTTCGTTGGTGAACTGCTCGCTGGACACGTAGAGGACACGCATCTCAGGATGGTTTTTCAGTACCCGGTTGCCAATGGCATGCATGAGGTGGGTCTTGCCCAGACCTACGCCGCCGTACATAAAGAAGGGGTTGTAGGTCTTGCCGGGCTTATCAGCCACAGCCATCGCCGCTGCATGGGCTATGTTGTTGGACTTGCCGGTTACGAAGGTATCAAAAGTGTATTTGGGATTTAGAGAGGAATTATCACCGGGAGCGACAATATGGGTCTCAGCCACAGTTTCGGCAGTATTTTCACCTTCGACGAAGAGCGAGCCTTGCTGGGGATTGTTTTTTTTGTCTTTTTTGGCTGCTGCGGCCGGTATAGTTTCAGCCGGTGTCTCTGTGGCAACAACGGTAAAGGTTATATGTTTGCTGGCTCCCAGTACATCACTGACAGCATCTTCAATGAAAGACTGATAATGGCCTGCTATCCATTCTTTGGCCATTTCGGTTTGTGTGCCAAGGACAAGCTCGGATTCAGAGAGGGAGATGGGCTGGACTGGATTGAGCCAATTAAAAGCCGAGGGGGCGAGTTGTTCCTTCATGTTATCTAAAATCTGCGCCCAAACAGCTTGCAGCTGTGATTGCTCCATGTATTAAGTTCCTTTCTGCGTATAGATTAGAAAAAAGTTTCCACAAGTGCATAAAATTATCCACATTATTATCCACAACTGTGGATAAATGAAGGCTTCCGCAGGAGAGAGGCGGTGAAAATGGGATAAAAAGGCGGGAGCCAAATACTCCCGAAAAATACGTCTTGTAGAGTTTTCCGCAAAATTATCAACAATATCTTATCAAAATAATCCATAGTTATCAACAGTTTTTCCGTGGATAAGGTGATAAAAAAGCAAATTATCCCCAGATTGCGGGGAAAAATAAGTGGATAAAATATTGACACCACACAGGGCTTAGGCTATAATTCATAGTGATTCTTAGCGCGAGGATGTAAATTTTCCTGCGAATGAGAGACTTGATTAGCAATTTCTGATGCCTTGCTTCTATACGACAGAGAATATCAGAATAAAAACAGGTTAAGGAGGTGTTTACCGAATGAAAATGACTTTTCAGCCGAACAACCATTGGAGAAAGAAGACTCATGGCTTCCGTGAGCGCATGAAGACGAAGGGCGGCCGTCTCGTTTTGAAGAGAAGACGCCAGCGTGGCAGAAAGAAGCTTTCGGCATAAATTTTACAGCAAGGTCACTTAGCGGTGACCTTTTTTCTTAGTTTAGTAACGATTTTTTAGATAGATTTTGGTGAATTTAGGTATGTTTACACTACCGCGACGGCGAATGCTAAAACGCCGCAATGATTTTCAGCGTGTGTATCGTAAGGGAAAGTCTCTGGCCAACCGTTACTTTGTCCTCTATGTGTTTGAGTCGGAGGAGCTGGACGGCAAGGTGGGCTTTGCAGCCGGTAAAAAGCTGGGATGTGCGGTGCAGCGCAACCGGGCAAAAAGGTTGCTGCGTGAGAGCTACCGCCTGCACAGCCACGAGCTGCGTCAGGGAATAGCCTTGTTACTGGTAGCGCGGCGTCCCCTGTTGGATGTGAAATGCAATGTGGTGGAAAAGGCCTTCCTTTCCTTAGGGAAAAAGGCAGGTATTTTCTGTACATATAAGGAATAGGAACAGAGGTTTTGGCAGTGAAGAAAATAATGCTGCTCTTGATTTGGGGATATCAGCATCTGATTTCTCCATTAAAACCGCCTGCCTGCCGTTATATTCCGACTTGCTCGGAATATGCACGGCTTGCCATTGAAAAATACGGAGCCCGGCGCGGAGGCTGGCTGGCCATAAAGCGCATCCTGCGCTGCCATCCCTGGCATGCTGGCGGCTATGACCCCGTGCCCTAAAAGGCGTTATATAAAAGATGTTGTCGATTGATTTAGATTAGGACGTGATGGTTTGGAATTTTTTAGTACGTTGTTTTCTCCTATCGAAAGTCTTCTGCGTTTTGTGCTGGAAACGCTCTTTGCGATTACCAGCGCGGCAGGTTTTGCCAGCTACGGCTGGGCCATTGTCCTGCTGACAATCATCATTAAGATGATTCTCTATCCGCTGACGGTTAAGCAGGTTAAATCCATGAAGGCCATGCAGGAACTGTCCCCGAAGATGAAGAAAATACAGGAAAAATACAAGGATAATCCCCAGATGATGCAGCAGAAAATCGGTGCGCTTTATCAGGAGGCCGGGGTAAATCCGCTGGCCGGCTGTCTGCCGCTCCTGATTCAGATGCCGATTCTCATGGGTATGTACTATTCCTTGTACAATTTCACATATCCTTCTGAGGCTTCGGCAGTATTTCTGTGGATGCCGAATATGTCTGAGCCTGACCCACTGTACATCCTGCCGGTATTGTCGGCTTTGACGACTTTCCTGCAGCAGAAGATGACCACCACGGAAATGAATCCGCAGATGAAGATGATGATGTTCATCATGCCGCTCTTTATCGGCTGGATCAGCATAAGCTTCCCCTCGGGACTGGTGCTTTACTGGGTGACGATGAATGTGGTGCAGATTGCACAGCAGTGGTGGATGTATCGTGGTGACAACACGGCACCGAAAAAGGAGGCCGCTTAATGGAACGAGTGGTAGAAGTTACGGGCAAGACTGTGGAAGCAGCCGTGGAAAATGCTCTCAAAGAGCTGGGCTGTACAGCCGCTGACGTTGACTATGAAGTAATAGAGGAACCCTCCAAAGGCTTGTTCGGCCTGTTCGGTGTAAAACCGGCCCGGGTTCGCGTAACGAAAAAAGAACAGGCAGCTCCGGCACCTGTGGCAGAGTCTGTCTCTGCTGTCCCGGAAGAATCTGCAAGTCAGGCAGAAGAAAACTGTATCGTGCCTGCTGATGAACAGCTGCAGCGTGCTGAAAAATTCTTTAATGATGTGTTTGCTGCTATGGATATTGAGGTGCAGTGGCAGCGTCATGACAGCAGCGAAGGCGTTGTTTACGACCTGATTGGCGAAAATCTGGGAATCCTGATTGGCAAGCATGGCCAGACGCTTGATTCCCTGCAGTATCTGGTAAATCTTACGGCTAACCGCGGTAACGCGGAAAACCGTGTGCATATCATTTTGGACATTGAAGGTTATCGCGCCCGCCGCGAAGAAACCTTGATGCGCCTGGCAGGACATTTGGCAGAGAAGGCCTGCCGTATCGGTGATGAGGTTCATTTGGAACCCATGAACCGCCATGAGCGCAAGATTATTCACATGGCATTGCAGGATAACCGCCGTGTGTCGACCTATAGTGCCGGTGATGAACCGCGCCGCTATGTGGTCATTGCTCCCCGTCGCCGCCGTCGCCGTCGCGATTATGACCGGGAGAATTACGGAGAAGAATAAGTATTGCTATAGCAAGAGAGCTGTGAAAGGGCTGTCTCATTATTGAGGCTGCCCTTTTACGTTATGAGAAGGTGAATTTATGCAAGGAGATACCATCAGTGCCATTGCTACCGCTCAGGGCGAGGGCGGTATAGGCATTATCCGTCTCAGCGGCGGTGAAGCACTAACCGTGGCGGACAAAATGTTCCGGCCGGCCAGTGGCAAAA
Organism: Selenomonas sp.; assembly: GCA_017940705.1. The sequence continues at coordinate 3,985 of JAGAYB010000260.1, forward strand.
GCATTTTAGATTATCCCAGCCATCGGGCTGTATATGGCACGGTAGTGGATGAAGAAGGACGTACTGTTGATGAAGCCATGGCTATAATAATGAAGGCACCGCATTCCTATACCAAGGAAGATGTGGTGGAGCTGCAGTGTCATGGCGGTGTAATGCCGCTGCGCAAGACACTGGCCATGACCTATGCACATGGGGCGAGGCCGGCAGAGGGTGGTGAGTTTACCAAACGGGCTTTTCTCAACGGACGGCTGGATTTATCGCAGGCGCAGGCGGTTATGGATATTATCACGGCCAAAACTGACAAGTCATTAAAAATGGCCACGGGGCATTTGACAGGTCAGTTTTCAGCACAGATAAAGGAATGGCGTCATGAAATACTGGGACAGATTGCCCATTTGGAGGCGGCCATCGACTTCCCCGAAGATGAAGTCGATGATGTTGTCACGGAAGAGGTAAGTGACAAAGTCAGCGAAGTACGTCAAAACATTGCAAAGTTCCTCAAAACTGCTGGTACAGGCAGAATATTACGGGAGGGGCTCATGACGGCCATCGTGGGCAAGCCGAATGTAGGCAAATCCAGTCTGTTAAATGCCCTGCTGCAGGAAGAACGGGCCATCGTTACCGATATTCCCGGTACAACCCGTGATTCCATTGAAGAATACGCCAATGTGGGCGGCGTGCCGTTGCGTATCATTGATACTGCCGGTATTCGTGCTACCGAGGACGTCGTGGAACGAATCGGCGTGGAGAAGGCCCGGCAGATGGTAAACGAGGCGGCACTGGTTCTGGCCCTGTTTGACGGGTCAAGGCCGCTGGATAAGGAAGATGAAGAAATACTGGAACTGCTGCAGGGCCGGGAGGCCATTGTTCTGTTAAACAAGAGCGATTTAGCGCCAGTGGTTACAGCTGCAATGCTGCAAAATAAGACTAAGACTGCAGTGCTGGAAATATCCACCAAGGAACAACATGGACTGGACGCCTTGACGGCGGCTATCCAGGATAAGGTCTACGGCGGCCAGGTAATGACTGATGAAGGCAGTTTTGTCAGTGATGAACGCCAGGCCAATATCCTGCGGCAGGCTGACAGCCACTTAGCGGCAGCCCTAAATACCATTGAGGCCGGCATGGGACTAGATTTTATCTCCATCGACCTGCGTTCGGCCTGGGAAAAATTAGGCGAAATCACCGGTGAAACAGTGGGGGAGGATATAATTGATGAGATATTCTCCAAGTTCTGTATTGGTAAATAAAGAAGGTTAAGGAAAATGGATAATAAAAATGTGTTTGTAGCTGGCAGCTATGATGTAATAGTGGTAGGAGCCGGACATGCTGGTGTCGAGGCGGCTTTGGCGGCTGCCCGTATCGGCTGTAATACCTTGCTGACGACGCTGTCCATGGACAATATCGCCATGATGCCCTGCAATCCTTCCGTGGGCGGTCCGGCCAAGGGGCATCTCGTGCGTGAGCTCGACGCCTTAGGCGGTGAAATGGGGGTAAATGCCGATAAGACCTGCATTCAGTTCCGTATGTTAAATACTGGCAAGGGCCCGGCTGTACATGCCCTGCGTGCGCAGGCGGATAAAAAACTTTATCAGTTCACGATGAAGGAAACTTGTGAGAACACGGAAAATCTGGACGTTAAACAGCTGCTTATCGATAAACTGCTGGTAGAAGATGGCAAGGTTACTGGCGTACAGTCGGAAACCGGGGAAATCTATCAGGCCAAAGCTGTCATTATGGCCACAGGCACCTATCTTAAGGGACGTATTATCATTGGTGATCATACCTATGAGGGCGGCCCAGCCGGCCAGCGGGCGGCGGTGAAATTCTCAGATTCCCTTAAAGCGGCCGGGGTAAAACTCATGCGCTTTAAGACAGGCACCCCTGCCCGTGTTGATGCTCGTACCCTTGACTACAGCAAAATGGAAATCCAGCCCGGAGACGAGGAGTGCCGCAACTTCTCCTTTATGAGCGATGAAGTGACTAGGGAGCAGATACCCTGTTACCTGACCTATACCAACGAAGCAACCCATAAAATCCTCCGTGACAATATGGAACGGGCACCAATGGCCAACGGTATCATTGAGGGCATAGGCCCCCGTTACTGCCCGTCAATTGAAACGAAAATCCTGCGTTTCCCGGACAAGGAACGCCATCAGCTGTTCTTAGAGCCGGAGGGCCGTCATACAAATGAGGTCTATGTACAGGGGATGTCCACTTCTATGCCTATGGATGTACAGCTGGAATTTTTGCGTACCATTCCTGGCCTGGAAAATGCCAAGGTTATGCGTGCCGGTTATGCTATAGAATATGACTGCATTGACCCTACGCAGTTGAAACCGACTTTGGAATTTAAAAACATTCAGGGGTTCTTCTCTGCCGGGCAGGCCAATGGCACATCAGGTTATGAAGAGGCGGCGGCGCAGGGGATTATCGCCGGTATCAATGCCGCCATGTTTATCAAGGGCGAAGAACCACTTATCTTAAAACGCAGTGAGGCTTATATCGGCGTACTTATTGATGATTTGGTGACCAAGGGCACCAATGAACCTTACCGTATTATGACCAGCCGGGCAGAGTACCGCCTGCTCCTGCGGCAGGATAATGCTGACCAGCGCCTGACACCCTTAGGACGCAGAGTCGGACTCGTAAAGGACGACCGCTGGGCAAGATTTACAGCCAAGCAGACGGCTATTAAAGAGGCTCTGGCTTTTTTGGAAAACAACAGTATCAATCCCACGCAGGAAATTACGGATAAGCTGACTGGTGCCGGCATTGATCCCATTCGCAACGCCACGAGTTTTTATGACTTATTGCGCCGTCCGGCTGTGGACTATGATAAACTGGCTGGTTTATTTGACCTGCCGGAACTGGCTCCGGAGGTCAAGCAGCAGGTGGAAATCACTATCACCTACGAAGGCTATATCAAAAAACAGCTGGAACAGGTGGAACGTATGGAAAAGCTGGAGGAAAAACTCCTGCCGGAAAATCTTAATTATGATGATGTGCCCAGCCTGCGCGATGAAGGACGGGAGAAGTTAAAGGCTATCCGTCCCCGTTCCGTAGGACAGGCCAGCCGTATCAGCGGCGTGTCACCGGCAGATATTTCCGTACTACTTATCTGGCTGGAACAACAGCAGCGACTAAAAGCAGGGGAGGGCAGAGCCGATGTTTAAGGAAGAACTGCAAAAGGCGGCAGCTGAATACGGCATAGCTCTCAGCGCCATGCAAATAGA
>JAGAYB010000261.1 GCA_017940705.1 Selenomonas sp.
AACTATCCGCCGGAAAATTTCTACGCCATGATGAATCTCATCGGCAGCCACGATGTCCAGAGAGCGATTACCCTTTTGGGTGAGACGCCCTACTACGATGGCATGCCGGCTGTTGAACAGTGCCGGGCAAAATTGTCGCCGGAAATGTATGCGGTTGGTAAGGCGCGGCTGAAGATGGCGGCGCTCTTCCAAATGACCTATCCCGGTGTGCCCTGCATCTATTACGGTGATGAAATCGGCATGGAAGGCTTTAAAGACCCCACCAACCGCCGTCCCTATAAGTGGACGGGGGGCGATGAGGAATTGCGCGCATACTATCGCGTCATCATCAAGGCGCGCAATGAGCACGCTGCCCTGCAGACCGGCGAACTGCTGCCCCTTACGGCAGAGGGCGATATTTTGGCCTTTGCCCGGGTAGTGCGCAGCGGTCATGATGTTTTTGGCGCGGAGGCGGAAAGCGGCGCTTTTATCACGGTCTTTAACCGCAGCCGCACGGAAAAACAGACGGTCACGCTGGATATCAGCGACTTTGCTGACGGCCAGTTTGTGGATATGGTAACGGATAAGGAGCACAAGCCGGAAAGGCTGATTTCCGTCCGGGGCAAACTCACGGTAAAACTGCCACCGCTTTCCGGCAGGCTGCTGGAGTATGTGCCCCTGCCCAAGAAATACGAGCGTGAGGCAGGCATCCTGCTGCATCCCACCTCACTGCCCTCCAAGTACGGTGTCGGTGACATGGGCAAGGAAGCCTTTAAGTTCGTGGACTTTCTGGCGGCAGCCGGACAGAAAGTCTGGCAGATTCTGCCGCTGGGGCCTGTGGGCTTTGGCTATTCGCCCTATCAGTCCCCCTCGGCCTTTGCCGGTAATCCCCTGCTCATTGACATTGAGGAATTACTGGCGCATAAATGGCTGACACCGGCGGAGGCCAGAGTGCCCTACGCCAGCAAATCCGCGTTTATTGACTTTGAACGGGTCATTTCCTTTAAGCAGAAATGCTTTAAAAAGGCATGGGCTGTGTTCCAGAAGTCCAAGGACGTGGAGATGCAGGGGCAGTTTCAGGCGTTTGTCGAAGAGGAAGCTGACTGGCTGGAGGATTACGCACTCTTTGACGCCGCCAAGAAGGAATTTAAAAACAAGGCATGGTTTAACTGGCCGGAACCCATCCGCAGCCGTGATGCCAAAGCGCTTAAAAAACTGGCTGAACGGCTGGCAGATAATATCGGCTATGCAAAATTCGTGCAGTTCATCTTCCATAAACAGTGGCAGAAACTCCATGAATATGCCCGGGAAAAGGGCATCAGAATTATGGGGGACATGCCTATCTTTATCTCCCATGACAGTGCCGATGTCTGGGCCAATCAGCAGTTCTTTGACCTGAACGAGGACGGCACAGCCAAGACTGTCGCCGGTGTTCCGCCTGATTACTTCAGCGCCACGGGGCAGCTCTGGGGCAATCCTCAGTACGACTGGAAGGCCATGGAGAAGGAGAATTATGCCTGGTGGAAGAAACGCTTCCGCAATCTGCATAAGCTCGTGGACATTGTGCGCATTGACCACTTCCGGGGTTTTGAGTCCTATTGGGAAGTGGACGGCAAGGCAGAGACCGCCATCAACGGTCATTGGCGCAAGGGGCCGGGCAAGGCCTTCTTCGATATCATCAAGAAGGAAATCGGCGATATGGAAATCGTGGCCGAGGACTTGGGCATCATCACCGATGAGGTGGAGGCCCTGCGCGAGGCCTGCGGTTTCCCCGGCATGAAGGTGCTGCACTTTACCCTGCATTTCAATGAGCAGGGCAGGCTGGGCTTTGTCGCACCGGAAAACAGTATCGTCTATACCGGCACGCACGATAACAACACTACCGTGGGCTGGTATAACAATGATATTGATGAGGCAACCAGAGCTGCGGTGGCTTCGCTGCTGCACAAGAAGATTGACAGGCCCAGGGACATTGCCAAAGGGCTGCTGCAATTTGCGCTGGCTTCCGAGGCAAGGCTCGCGATTGCTCCCATGCAGGACCTGCTGGGGCTTGATGAACGCGGACGCATGAATACCCCAGGCACCGTGGGGCTCAACTGGAAATGGTGCTTGAAGCCGGATTATCAGCTGGAGCTTGAAGCCGGCGAGATAAAGGCATGGTGCAGAAAGTACGGACGGTGCTAAAAAACGCTGCCTTTAGCTGCTGTCTATATACTGAGACGTACTAAGACGCGCGGTGTCTGGTAATATCTTTCCTTCGCTTAGACAGTTTGTCAAACGCTTGGGAAAGGTATCACCAGATACCGCGCTTTGTTTATCAAATTGGGGCAAAGTATTTTAATTCCTGTACCCTTATGATATAATCTTAAAAAAGCTTTAGACAGAAACAGGAGGACGATATTTTGAGCAAGCCTGCAAATGAAATGATTTTGGTGTTGGATTTCGGCGGTCAGTACAATCAGCTGATTGCCCGGCGTGTGCGTGAGAACCATGTTTACTGTGAGGTTCATCCCCATACCATGACGCTGGAGGCCATCAGGGAAATGGCGCCCAAGGGCATCATCCTCACCGGCGGCCCCAACAGCGTGTACAAGGAAGATTCTGCGACCTGCAGTGAAGAACTCTTCAAGCTGGGGATTCCCGTTCTGGGCATTTGTTATGGCTCCCAGCTGATGGCGTATAAACTGGGGGGCAAGGTGGACACCGCGCCCACCAGCGAATACGGCAAGACGGAAGTGACCATCAAGGCGGCTGAGTCCAAACTCTTTGCCGGCGTGGACGCCAAGACCATTTGCTGGATGAGTCATACGGATTACATCGCTGCTGCCCCGGCAGATTTTCAGGTGACAGCCTGCACGCCGGTATGTCCCGTAGCGGCCATGGAAAATGCAGCGGAAAATCTCTACGCCGTGCAGTTCCATCCCGAAGTCCTGCATACGGTGCAGGGCAAGCTTATGCTCAAAAATTTCGTTTACAATGTCTGTGCCTGCAGCGGCGACTGGAAGATGGATTCCTTTGTGGAAAAGACCATTGCCGAGCTCAAGGCCAAAATCGGTACGGGTAAGGCTCTCTGCGCCCTGTCCGGCGGCGTGGATTCCTCTGTGGCGGCTGTACTCATGTCCAAGGCTATCGGCAAGCAGCTCACTTGTGTGTTTGTAGACCACGGCCTGCTGCGCAAGGACGAGGGTGACCAGGTAGAGGCTGTCTTTGGCCCCAATGGTCCTTATGATGTGAACTTTATCCGCGTTAATGCTAAGGACAGATTTTACGAAAAATTAAAGGGTGTAACGGAACCCGAGGCCAAGCGCAAGATTATCGGGGAAGAATTTATCCGCGTGTTTGAGGAAGAGGCCAAGAAAATCGGCGCGGTAGACTTCCTGGTACAGGGGACGATTTATCCCGATGTAATTGAAAGCGGTCTGGGCAAGTCTGCCGTGATTAAATCCCATCACAACGTGGGCGGTCTGCCGGATTTTGTGGACTTCAAGGAAATCGTGGAACCGCTGCGCCTGCTCTTTAAGGACGAAGTGCGCACCGCTGGCCGTGAACTGGGGATTCCCGAGTATCTGGTCAGCCGTCAGCCCTTCCCGGGGCCGGGGCTTGGTATCCGAATTATCGGTGAAGTGACGGAAGAAAAGGTCAAAATCGTGCAGGAAGCTGACGCCATCTACCGTGAGGAAGTGGCCAAGGCCGGCGCTGACAAGAACCTGGGCCAGTATTTTGCCGCCCTTACCAATATGCGCTCCGTAGGCGTTATGGGGGATGGCCGTACCTATGATTACGCGATTGCCCTGCGCGCGGTCATGACCTCTGACTTTATGACCGCTGAAAGCGCACAGCTCCCCTGGGAGGTACTGCAGACGGTAACTACCCGTATCGTCAATGAAGTCAAAGGCGTAAACCGCGTGCTCTACGATTGCACGGGCAAACCACCGGCAACTATTGAGTTTGAATAAAAAAATATCTGCTGCTGTCAGGCAGTGATAAAACCTCCGCAAGTCCGTAATAAAGGGCTGGCGGAGGTTTTTTATGGGCAGGGGCAGGCGGACACGGCCGTAGCTATGGCTGGTACAAAATTTTTTCGGCGGTCAAAACTTAAGTTTTGTTCGGATTTTTACGAATAAATATATGGGAGTGACATATATTTTAGAATTTGACGCACAATACAGCTATATGTCAGAAGAATTGTGGCTGAATAGGAGAAAAAATCA
>JAGAYB010000262.1 GCA_017940705.1 Selenomonas sp.
AAGCCCGTGGAAAAAGAGGCTTTTCCCCAGCCGACCATCAATATCAACGTGGATAATTCCGTCAATCAGACGGTGAATCAGACTGTAAATCAGTCGCAGACCATCAATCAGAATCAGACGGTCAACAATGACACAGCCCCCGCGCAGGAAAATACAAATGTCAGCACCGTTTCAGCAGGCGGTTATACCGGCCTTATCGTGGACTGCAGCGGGCTGGGGCTGAAACCTGTGATGTCGCCGGTTATCCGCAACGCCGACCAGCAGGCTATTTATGGCTACAAGAACCTTGATTATGACCGTGTTATCGCCCACGGCATGGCCAGCTATACCACCAGCTTGTCGGGCAATGTGTCACGGGCAGGCAACAATCCCTTGATTGTCAAAGCGGTAAGCCTTGCCGAGCACAACAGTTACCCGGTATTGTCTATGAACGATGCCAATAAAGTGCTGACCGCCAACCAAAGTTCCCACTTTTTGGAAATGTGCGCGGTGGTGTTTATAAGGTAAGAGGGAGCACAGAATATGAAGAAAATAATTTTGGTTTTCGTCATGGCCATAGCTGTTATGGCGGGACAGACCTTCGGGGCAAGCAGTAATATCGCCGAGGCACGGTCTGACTACTATATTGGATATGACCCGGAAGAGGGCTGTGATGCTTATATTGATGTCGATTCTATCCAAAAATTCGGCTATCGCAATGGCGGCAGACACGCAGAAGCCACGGTGTATTGGACGAATGGCGGGAAAACTCCTAATATGAGTGTAAGATATGAACCATCAACAGGTGAGTATTACTTCAATGGTGGTGCTGGGCCGATGTAAAAACTTATGCGGTGTTTAACGCTGCGGAAAACATCACCAGTCCACCGGGCTTGGTGTTTATACACAGTGATTGCAAAGACGCCCGTGGACTGGTAATATTTTTTCAACATCACCAGTTCCACGGGCTTAGTGTGTATCTGTGGTTTATTTTAGTTTAGTCAGCTGTTCTTTTTGCTCTTGAAGTGCAGGTCGATAGCTACGGCGGCCAAAAGGACCAGACCTTTTACTACGCGCTGTACATCAACCGACCAGCCTAAAAGGGACATGCCGTTGTTGAGCACACCCATAATCAGTGCGCCGACCACGGCACCGGTGACGGTGCCTTCGCCGCCGGGGACGGCGGTGCCGCCAATGTAGCAGGCGGCGATGGCATCCATTTCAAACATATCGCCGGCCTTTGGCGTTGCCGAGGCGTTGCGGGCGGTGAGAATGACACCGGCCAGCCCTGCCAGAATGCCCATATTCACATAAATCCAGAACATGACATTGTTGACCTTGATGCCGGAGAGAGCCGCGGCTTTTCGGTTGCCGCCCACGGCATAAATCTGACGGCCAGGTACGGTGCGATTGGTGAGGAAGGCGTAGAAAGCCACCAGAATGGCGACAATCATCAGTACAAGGGGCAGTCCCATATACATGGACAGTTTTACGGTGAAGAAGTTCACAATGATTACGGAAACGCCTACCTTGAAGGCGGAGGCAGCTACAGAAGGCACCTCGAAGCCGTTCTTGGCCTTGTTGCGGCGGGAGCGGATTTCCATGAAGACAATCAGTGCGGAAAGAAGCAGTCCGGCGGTCAGCGCCAGCAGTTCGAATTTAGTGCCGCCGATAGTGGTAAAAAACTGGGGCATATAGCCGGCACCAATCTGCGTGAATTCCTGCGGCAGAGGGCCTTTGGTCTGGCCGTTCAGCACCACCAGGGCAAGGCCGCGGAATACCAGCATGTTGGCCAGGGTTACGATAAAGGGCGCTACGCCTAGTTTGGATATGAAGAAGCCTTGCCAGAAGCCTACCAAAAGGCCTATGGCGATGGCTGCCAGAATCGCCAGGGGAATTGCCATCTGATAATCCACTACCATGATGGCGGCGATGGCTCCGGAAAAGGCTACTACGGAACCTACGGACAAATCCACATTGCCTGTGAGGCAGCATAATAGCATGCCCAAAGCCAGAACAATGACGTAGGAATTCTGCATGATGAGGTTATTGACGTTCATCGGTGAAACATTTTTGAAATCCGACATAAAAGCGAAGATGGCGTAAATTACCACCAGAGCGATGATCATGCCGTATTCTTTGAGACTTTTCAGATGCTCCCTCATCTGGGCATCGTTTTTATTCATAGGTACTGCTTGTGACATCATTATGCTGTCTCCCTTCTGGCGCTGTGAGCCATGATGATGCGCATGATGGCCTCCTGGTCAAATTCTCCTTTTTGCAGTTCTCCGGCAATTTCGCCTTCGTTCAGCACGTAGATGCGGTCAGAAAGACCTAAAAGCTCCTCCATCTCAGAGGAAATCACAACCACGGCTTTGCCGGACTCTGCCAGATGATTAATGACGGTGTAGATTTCGTACTTGGCACCTACATCGATACCACGGGTGGGTTCGTCTAAGATAAGCACATCCGGGTCGGAGAGCATCCACTTGGCCAGCACCACTTTTTGCTGGTTGCCCCCGGAGAGGCTTTCCACGCGCTGGGTGAGGCTGTCGGCTTTCACATTGATGCGCTTGGAGTAGTCTTCTGCTGCATGAATCTCCGCATCCGGGTCCAGAATGCCCTTTTTGGAAAAGCGTGATTTCAAACTGGCCAGACTCATATTCCACTTAATATCATCGATGAGCACCAAACCATAGGTCTTTCTGTCCTCAGGTACATAGGCGATGTGCTGATCTATGGCGCTCTGTACCGTGGGCATGGTGATTTCCTGCCCGTCCTTATAGATATGACCCTGACTTTCAAAGCCGTAGGTATGGCCAAAGAGGCTCATGGCCAGCTCGGTGCGTCCGGCTCCCATGAGTCCGGCAAAGCCTACCACTTCACCTTTGCGCACGTTGAAGGAAATATGGGACAGGCGCTCTCTGGTGGGATCGTCCTCATCGTGCACTGTCCAGTCTTTTACCTCGAAGACCACTTCCCCTATTTGGGCGTGGCGTTCCGGGTAGCGGTTGGTCAGTTCCCGTCCTACCATGCCCTTGATGATGCGGGCCTCGTCAATGGGGGTCCCATGGTCGCGCTCGATGGTTTCTATGGTGTGACCATCGCGGATAACGGTAATGCTGTCCGCCACGCGGGAGACCTCGTTCAACTTGTGGGAAATCATGATGCTGGTGAGTCCTTGTTTCTTCAGTTTCAACAGGAGTTCCAGCAGGGTATTGCTTTCCTCATCGTTCAGAGCCGAAGTGGGCTCATCCAGAATGAGAAGTTTGGCATTCTTGGCCAGCGCCTTGGCAATCTCAATCATCTGCTGCTGCCCCATGCCCAGATCTACAACCTTGCGGTTCACATTCTCATGCATGCCAATGCTCTTTAGCACCTCGGCGGCTTTGCGCTGAGTTTCCTCCCAGTCAATGACTTTGCCGCCGTACATGAGGTTCTCGTTGCCGATAAAGATATTTTCTGCCACCGTCAGCAGGGGGATAAGAGCCAGTTCCTGATGAATAATAACGATGCCTGTTTTCTCACTGGCCTTGATATCACTAAATTTTTGCACCTGCCCGTTATAAACGATGTCCCCGGTATAAGTGCCATAAGGGTAGACCCCGGAAAGCACGTTCATCAGGGTAGATTTTCCTGCGCCATTTTCGCCGCAGAGGGCATGTATCTCCCCTCGCTTCACCACCAGATTTACATCGTCCAGAGCCTTTACCCCGGAAAAGTCCTTGGTGATGTGGCGCATTTCCAAAATATTATCCATGCCGCCTTCCTCCATTATCTAATGTGGACGAGCACATTCTTATTTTTAGCATAGGGGCGGAAATACATCCGCCCCCATGTATATAAATATCATGCAAATTATTTCAGCTGATCTGCCTTATAGTATCCGCTGTCCACCAGTTCTTTCTGGTAATTGTTCTTGTCCACTGCCACGGGCGTGCAGAGGTAGGAGGGAACTACCAGCTTGTGGTTGTTATAGGAGGTGGTGTCGTTGATTTCGGGCTCCTTGCCCTCCAATACGGCCTGTACCATGGTTACGCATTTGTCCGCCAAAGTTCTGGTGTCTTTGAACACACTCATGGTCTGTTTGCCGGAGATGATGTTCTTGGTAGCCATGAGTTCTGCATCCTGACCCGTGATGAGCGGCCAGTTTTTGCCTACCTGATAGCCTGCACCTTCGAGGGCGGCGGCGATGCCGTAGCTGATGCCATCAAAGGGAGAGATAACTGCATCCAGTTTCTTGCCATCGGTGTAGTAGCCGGAAATCAAGTCTTCCATGCGGCGCTGGGCCGTTTCCTGAGACCAGCGCAGGGTGCAGATGGTGTCAAAGTCGGTCTGTTTGGAAGGAACAACCAGCTGGCCGTTGTCGATGTACTTCTGGAGCACTTCAAAGAGGCCGTCATTTAAGAAATGGGCGTTATTGTCATCCGGGGAACCGGCGAAGAATTCCACATTGTAGGGGCCTTTGCCCTCAGCGAGGCCAAGCTGCTTTTCTACATATTTGCCGATGAGCGTGCCGACACCCTTGTTGTCAAAGGTGGCATAATAGGAGACACTGTCCGTATCCATGAGCAGACGGTCATAGGCGATAACCGGAATATTATTGGCTTTGGCCTGAGCCAGCGCGTTTACCAGTGCACTGGAGTCGATAGAAGCTACTACCAGACAGTTGGCGCCGTTCGTAATCATGTTCTCAATCTGGGAGACTTGTGCCTGTACGTCATCCTCAGCGTACTGCAGGTCTACCTGATAACCCAGGGCTTCCAGTTTTTCCTTCATGTTTGCCCCGTCCTGAATCCAGCGCTGGGAGGATTGGGTGGGCATAGCCACGCCTACGCGCTTGCCGCCGCCATTTCCTGCTGCCGGAGTGTTATCGGCACTTCCACCGCCGCCGCAGCCTGCCGCTACGGCCATCATGACCCCTGCCAGAGCCGCTGCTACCAATTTTTTGAGTTTGAACATTGTTTTCCCTCCAATCAAAATTCTTTCCCTCAGATAATTGAGTTTCCTTTGCCTATGCTGCTGCAGTTCCCTCCTTTATGTACTTCATGCCCACACAGTAAAAGATGAGACACAGGCCGATGCCTACGTTTAATCCTACGCTGTTGAGCCAGTAAAAGGAGATGAAGCCGCACACTGCGGTAAAGATTTCCACAGCTTTTAGTTTTCTGCTGCGTATTTCGTCTTCCTCCGGATGGTCATGGGCAGCACACATGATTTGATACCCTTGCCCGGTGAAGCCTGTCATGACCACGAGCAGCAGTGCCTGTTCGGCTCCCTCAAAGATAGCCGTCAGCCCTGCCGTTACGAGCATCATGAGCAGGATGAGCTGCATGGTTTTTTTCACGGCATTCAACTCCTCTTTTTTCGTGTTTGTGCACAACTTACGTTATTAATATATCATTTTATCCGATTTGCGTCAATATCCTTATTGTTAAATATCGTTTATAACGAGGCAAGAAAATGTCCCCCAACTCATCAGGGGGGACACGAATATCAAAATAATCATAAAAACATTAGGTTATGATTAAAACCTTCTTATAAAATTATTAG
>JAGAYB010000263.1 GCA_017940705.1 Selenomonas sp.
AAAACGCGTGGTAGAGGATAGCTCCGTGCCGGTCATAGAAACGGGTACGGGGGTCTGCCATACCTTTGTGGATGAAAGTGCTGATATGGAGATGGCCGTAAATATAGCCATCAATGCCAAGACCAGCCGTCCTTCCGTCTGTAATGCCATGGAAACTCTGCTGGTGCATGCCAAAATCGCGTCCCGGTTCCTGCCGGAGCTTAGCAGAGCCATGCAGGCGAAAAAAGTAGAGCTGCGTGGCTGTGACAAGGCTAGAGCCATCTGCCCTGACATGAAGCCGGCAGAGGAAAGTGACTGGTCAACGGAGTATGGTGACTTGATTTTGTCTGTCAAGGTGGTAGAGGATGTGACGGCGGCTATCGCCCATATCAATCATTATAACACCGGCCATTCGGAAACCATTGTCACCAATGACCTGGCAAATGCCCGGCGTTTCCAGCGTGAGGTGGATGCAGCGGCAGTGTATGTCAATGCGTCAACACGCTTTACCGATGGCTTTGAATTTGGCTTTGGGGCAGAAATCGGCATCAGTACCCAGAAGCTGCATGCCCGCGGGCCGATGGGACTGATGGAGCTGACCAGCACCAAGTATCTGATTAACGGTGACGGGCAGATTCGCTAGTGGAGAAATTATACGGTTACATAAGGACGTGGCGCGCTTATGTGAAAACACCCAAGGGGAGCCATGATACCAAGGATTACGGCAGGGCGCTGCTGCTGATAACAGCTACGGTCCTGCTGGTATGGCTGCTGCTGTACATAGGGGGAGGAATTTAGTTATGGGAGAGCGAATCGGCATTATGGGCGGCACCTTTGACCCCATCCATATCGCTCATTTAGTCATTGCCGAGGAGGCACGGCAAGCCTATAATCTGGACAGGGTAATCTTTATCCCGGCTTATAGGCCTCCCCATAAGCAAGGGCGAAAAATCGCCGGTGTTTATGACAGAGTGAAAATGACGGAACTGGCCATTGCAGACAATCCGGCATTTTCCCTGTCCATGGTGGAAATAGAGCGTCAAGGGCCGTCGTACTCCCTGCTGACCATACGGGAGCTGCAGCGCGAGTACGGTTATGAGGCAGAATTTTATTTCATTACCGGCAGTGATTCTATAAATGAGCTGCACACATGGTATCATGCTGAGGAACTGGTGGCCGCCTGCCATTTTATCGGCACCACCAGGCCGGACAGCCCTGTAGATGAAGCCTCATTGGCAGGCAGGTGGGGCGAGCTGTACAGCCACATCCATCTGCTGCCGGTACCCCTGATGGATATATCCTCAACCATGCTGCGGCAGCGCATTGCGCAGGGAAAATCGGTGCGCTATTTCCTGCCTCCGAGGGTGGCTGATTATATAGCGGAAATGGGGCTGTATCAATGAGTATAAGCATGGAATATGAGGAGATGCGCAGCCTGCTGCAAGAGAGCCTCAAGACTTCCCGGTATGAGCATAGTCTGGGCGTGGCTGAAACGGCAGTGGCTTTGGCCCGGCGTTTTGGCGTTGATGAAAAGCAGGCACGGATTGCCGGACTTCTGCATGACTGCGCTCGGGAGTTTCCCAATGAAAATCTCATTGCGGAGGCTGAGAAACGGCTGATTATGGTAGAGGCTATCGAACGGCAGATGCCGCTGCTGCTGCACGCCTATGTGGGGGCGCGTCTTGTCAGGGAGAAGTACGGTGTGGATGATGCGGCGGTGGAGCAGGCCATTTGGCGGCATACCGTGGGCGGTGCACAGATGACAAAACTTGATAAGATTATCTGGTTTGCCGATATGATAGAGCCCGGGCGCAATTATCCCGGGGTAGAGGAACTAAGGGCACTGGCCCGAACTGCAGGCTTAGATGAGATGCTGCTGGCTGGTCTTACCCAGTCCATCATCTTTGTGGCTCAGCGTGGCGGACTTATTCATCCGGCCACGGTTTTGGCCCGTAATGAGATTTTGCTGCGGAATAAAGGATAAAGAAGGACGAGACGATGGACAGCCGGGGAAATGATACCCGAAGGGTTAATGTCACCAGACAAAATATAATTCGCAAGCGCCAGGAACTGGCCAGACGGCGGCGCCGCGCCATTCTGCGGCTGATAATGCTCATCATCTTTTTGGCTGTGGTGCTGGTAGGTATAGTGGCGGCAGGCTATGGGCTGGTGACCTTGGGGACAATGGTCAACCGGGAATATCAGGCCATGTACGACGGTTACACATCGCGTCAGCAGCTGCGCCGCGGCAGTGTTGACCCGAAGTTTGACGGCTATACCAATGTGCTGATTATGGGCATTGATGACGGCCTTGATAATGACGGCGGCGTTGAAAAAAGGGCTGATGCCATTATGGTGGCCAGTCTTGAAAATGATACCGGCAGGCTGCGGCTCATTCATATTCCGCGCGATACATGGGTCAATGTCACCGGCAGCGACCAGCAGACGAAGATAAAGAATCTCTATGTCATGGGGGGCGCGCCCCTCATGGTCCGGCAGATAAATAATGTTCTGGGCATTTCCATCCATCAGTATGTAGTTCTGGATATGAATGTGTTCAGTGAACTCATTGATGTGTTGGGCGGCGTGGATATTTATGTGGAGAGCGACATGAATTACGACGACCAGGAGGCCGAAATTTCCATTCACCTGCCCAAAGGCTATCAGCATCTGTCAGGCACACAGGCACTGCAGTACCTGCGTTACCGCAGCGAGGATTTGGGCGATGAGGGCCGTGTACAGCGGCAGCAGCGGTTCAGCAAGGCTCTGTACCAGAATCTTCTGCAGGTGGGGACGCTGACGAAACTGCCGGCCATTGCGGAAGTTTTCAAGGAACGGGTGGATTACAGCGCGGAGATTTTTGATTCTGTGCATCTGGCCAATGTGCTGCGCAGGCTGAGCAGTGATACGCCGGTCAGTGTAATTCTGCCCGGTGAGCCGGCTGCCGATGACGCCACTATCTGGGTTATGGACGATGCGGCGGCGGCAGAACGGATGAAAGAATTATTCCCCGAAGAAGTATTGGAGAAGTAAACAGTTTAGTATGGAGGTAAATAAATGACGATTGTAGAAATTAGTCAGGCAATTTGCAAGGCTGCCAGCGATAAGAAAGCCCGTGATATTGTCATCATGGACATGCAGGGGATTTCTTCCTCAACGGATTATTTTGTGGTCTGCTCGGCCAATACCGCTACGCAGGTACGGGCGATTGCCGATAATATTGAAGAGGAACTGGGCAAGGCAGGCGTGGACTTCAATCATAAGGAAGGCTATCGTGAAGGTGAATGGGTGCTGCTGGATTACGGCGATGTGGTAGCCCATGTATTCATGCAGGAAGCCCGGGAATACTACGCTTTGGAACAGCTTTGGGGTGACGCCAAGCTGAGCGTTTATGAAGACTGAGGCAGCTGCCGATATGGAAGAACGAGTAAAACGCAAGTATGGGCCAAGTTCCGTGGCCACCTTGAAGGTCGTGCGTGAATCGGAGGCAGGTGCCTTTCTGGATGCGGAAACGGGCAACACCAATGATGACATTCTGCTCCATAAGAATCAGCAGACCCATCCTGTAAGCATTGGCGATGAAGTGGAGGTATTCCTGTACCTTGACCCCAAGCGCAAGCTGACCGCCAGCATGCGTGTTCCCCGCATGAAGGAAGGGCAGATTGCCCGGCTGAAAATCATAAATGTCAGCCGTGACGGTGCTTTTGTGGATGTGGGAGCCGAGCGCGGTATCTTCATGCCCTACGCCGGCATGCGCGGCCGTCCGCAGATAGGGGAAGTGGTCTGGGCAAAACTCTACACGGATAAATCCGGGCGTCTGGCCGTGACCATGGAAGTCGAGGACGAAATGCGCCGGGCCTCCCAGCCGGCCTCCAAGGTAAAAAAAGGCCAGATGGTGACAGGGGCGGTTTATAACTACACTGATGCCGGTGCGTTTATGTTCAGTGAGGAACGTTATATTGTCTTTATTGCCAACAAGGAAATACCTGCGGTTAGCCGTCCGCGGGTGGGGGAAGTGGTTACGGCCAGAGTTACCTTTGTCCGTCCCGATGGCCGCCTGAATGCCTCTCTGCGTGAAGCAAAAGAAAAGGCGCTGGTGTCAGATTCGCAGCGTATTTTGGAACTTTTGGCAAACCGTGGAGGAAAAATGCCCTACAGTGACGAATCTTCTCCAGAGGTTATCCGTGATAAGTTTGGGATTTCCAAAGCCGCTTTCAAGCGTGCGCTGGGGCATTTATTGAGAGAAAAGCGCATTGAAGAAAAAGATGGCTGGACATATCTCAAAGAATCTTAAGAAAATTTCACGACTTTGAAGGATTTTATATTTCAAGGGCGAATATGAAAGCTAGAGACGAAATTTGATGGGATATAAAATATATGGGGGCGAAGTAGATGGCAGCAGAAACGAGTGGAGATAAGAAAGGAATCTTGCTGGAGACCGGCACCAACGAGTTTGAAATTGTCGAATTCAGCATTGGTCAGGTAAACTATGGTATCAATGTGGCCAAGGTACGCGAAGTAATCACCTGTCCGCCGGTAACGGCGATGCCGCAGGCGCATCCGTATATTGATGGCCTTTTTACCCTGCGTGGCAAGGCTATACCTTTAGTCAACCTGCCCCGCTGCTTGAATGTGCAGTCCAAGGCAGAGCCGCGTAACGTCATCGTTACGGAGATAAACAATTACAATATCGGTTTCTTAGTGGAAAATGTATCCCGTATTCATCGTATTTCATGGAAGGATATGGAACCGGCTCCTGAGGTCGGTGACCAGTCCCGTGTGGTTGGTATCATCAAGATGGAAGACCGTATTGTGCTTCTCATCGACTTTGAAACCATCATTGCGGAAATCAATCCTGAAATCAACGCGAAACTCACCACTTATGAAGAAGCTACCGAGGACGTCAAGAGCAAACGCTCCGATGTTCATGTCGTGGTGGCAGAAGATTCGCCGATGCTGCGTGACCTGTTGGTTACGACTCTGCATGAGTCAGGGTATCGCTATGTCCGCGACTTTGGCAATGGTCAGGATGCCTGGGATTACCTGCAGGGTCTGGCCAAGAAGGACGGCCCCATCGACAAGCATGTACGGGTTATTATTTCCGATGTGGAAATGCCAAAGATGGATGGACACCGTCTCTTGAAGCTGGTGCGTGAGGATGAAGTCCTGCAGGGGGTTCCGCTGGTACTCTTCTCCTCCCTTATCAGTGAGGAAATGCGTCTTAAGGGCGAGCAGCTGGGAGCTTCCGGGCAGATTGCAAAACCGGAAATCAATCAGCTCATCGGCTTGCTGGATAACCTTATCTTCGGTGTGCCTATCAAGGATAAAAACGCCGATGAAGACTGAGCTGGGAAAATCATAAAAGCGCTTGGTTTAATTGCTGATAAAAGGCTGTTGCTGTTGCGACAGCCTTTTTATTGTGATAGAATGGTTATAATTGCTAAGTATGTTTATGAGGTAATTTCAGATGAGAAGATATACATCCCTGCTCATCACTGCCTTTTGTCTGTTGATATTGGTGGTGGCCGGGTCGGTATATTATGCCGGCTCAGGACAGGATGCTGTGCGCCGGCCGATGCGCGAGATTCTGGTCTACACTACCCTGCCGGCAGAGCACGCTTCGATACTGACAGCCGCCTATGAAGAGGTCAAGGGGGTACGGATTAACTTTGTTCCCTTGGCTGGCGGCGAAATATTGAACCGCCTGCAAAGTCAGGCGGAAAATGGCGGCGATAAAGCTGCGGCTATGGTACTGGCGGATAAAGAGACTCTGACAAAGGCCGCTGCGGCGGGTTTTCTGGTGCCCTACATATCAGAGTCAGGGGATCAGGTGCCTGAGGCCTTCCGTCAGGTGGACGGCTATTGGACGGGGGTATGGTATGACCCCATTGTCTTTTGCATGAACCGTGACTACCTGCTTACGTTGTCGCGGGTGCCCGACACATGGAAGGAACTGGCGGCTCAGCCGCGGATGCGCGTGGGCATCACGGATTTTTTGGCGGCGGATGCTTCGGCTAATTTGTTCCTGAGTATGCTGGCACAGTTTGGTGATGCAGCCACCTACGATATTTGGCGGCAGATTCATCCCAAGGTGGTGCAGTACGCCCGTTATCTCTCCAATCCGGTACGTCAGGCCGGCATGGGCGAGGTGGATGTGGCCATTGCCGTCGAAAGTGAGGCCGTGCGTTATATGCAGGGCGGCTATCCCTTGAAAATAGTTTATCCTGCCGATGGTACAGCGGCGATGATTACGGGGACAGGCATTGCTTACCGGGCTAAGAATACCGATGCCGCAGCGGCCAAGGAATTTGCCGACTGGCTGCTCTCGGACGAGGCTCAGCAGGCTCTGCAGATGCAGGATTTTTACTTTGTACCGACGAATCCCGGCACTTTGGCCTATAAGTCGTTTGCCGGCAAGAACATGATACTCTTTGACCAGCCGGCCATGTATACGGCGCAGCAAAAGCATGATTTTCTGGACAGATGGGTCAAGGAAGTAAGGTTCAAGTAAGTATGAGCTATAGAGGGTGCTGTCTGTCTTTGGCAGGCTGTATCCTCTTTCCGTTGTTTTTAGACGTATACAAGCGTCATTTTAGGAGGTTAGACTTTGAAAGCTGGTTTTATCAGTCTTGGTTGTTCCAAGAATCGTGTAGATACAGAGGTCATGCTCGGAGAGCTGAAAAGCCACGGCATTGAGATTACCAATAACCCGGCAGAGGCTGACATTTTGATTGTCAACACCTGCGCCTTTATTCAGTCAGCAAAGGAAGAATCCATTTCCACGGTGCTGGAGATGGCGGAATATAAGGAATCCGGCCGCTGCCGCAGCCTGATTGTGGCAGGCTGCCTTGGCCAGCGTTACAAGCAGGAACTGCTGGACGAACTGCCGGAGGCTGACGCCATTTTGGGCACAGGCGCATGGAACAGGATTATGGAAGCGGTGGAGGAAACTTTGAAGGGCCGCCGCATAGTCATTGCCGGAGAAGATGAATCCCTTTACGATGAAAAGACGCCCCGTATCAGAACTACGCCGGATTACACGGCTTATGTAAAGATTGCCGAGGGCTGTGACAACCGCTGTGCTTTCTGTGCGATTCCGCAGATTCGCGGCCGTTTCCGCAGCCGGAGGATTGAGGATATCTGCGCAGAAGTGGAAAAACTCACGGAACAGGGCGTCCGGGAAGTGGTGTTCATCGCGCAGGACAGCACCAATTACGGCCGGGATATCTATGACCGTCCGGCTTTGGCTGACCTCCTCCGGGAAGTGGTCAAGGTGCCGAAACTCAAATGGGTGCGTACCCTGTACTGCTATCCGAAATTCTTCACCGATGAGCTGATTGAGGTGTATGCTACGGAGCCCAAGGTCTGCAAGTATGTGGATTTGCCCCTGCAGCATGCCCACGATTCGGTGCTGCGCTCCATGCACCGTCCCGACACGCAGGAGCAGATGATTACGCTGATTAAGAAACTGCGTGAGCGTATCCCCGATGTAGCCATCCGTTCCACCTTTATTGTCGGGTTCCCCGGGGAAACTGATGCCCAGTACCAGACCCTGCGCAACTTCCTGACTGAGCAGCGCCTGGATAAGGTGGCGGCCTTCCCTTATTCCCGGGAAGAGGATACGCCGGCCTACGCCATGGAGAATCAGGTTCCCGAGGAAGTTATGCAGGAGCGCTATCATGATTTGATGAGCGTGCAGAGCAAGATTTCCGAGGAGGTAAACCAGAGTCTGGAAGGCAAAATCATCGAGGTACTGGTAGAAGGCCGGGATGAGGGACAGCCCAATATTGCGGTGGGACGTTCCTACCGCGAAGCTCCGGAGGTTGATGGACAGGTTTATATTGAAGGGGATACGGACAGCAAGCCCGGCGATATTATTAAAGTGCGCATCCTGCAGGGCTTTACCTATGATGTGGTGGGCGAGCCGGTGAAAGAATAATGTGCCCCCCTTGGGCGCCGGTGAACAATATACCTTTATTTTTATTTTTGGAGGAACTTTTTGAAACAGGAACTTAAAAACTTTGGTGAGATTGAGCTTAGCCGGAAATTGTTGCAGGCTTTAAAGGAGATGGGCTTTGAGGAGCCTTCGCCGATTCAGGCGCAGACGATTCCCTTGACTTTGGAGGGGCATGATGTTATCGGTCAGGCTCAGACAGGGACGGGCAAGACGGCGGCCTTCGGCATTCCTACGGTGGAGAAAATCACGGAGAAAATACACCGGGTGCAGGCGCTTATCCTGACGCCGACCCGGGAACTGGCGATTCAGACGGCGGAAGAGCTGAATAAAATCGGCAGGTTCAAACGGGTACGGACGCTGCCGGTTTACGGCGGCCAGTCCATTGACAGGCAGATTAGAGCCCTGAAGCGCGGTGTCCACATTGTGGTGGGGACACCGGGACGCCTGCTGGACCACCTGAACCGTGGGACGCTGGAACTGTCCACGGTAAATACGCTGGTGCTGGATGAAGCCGATGAAATGCTGGATATGGGCTTTATCGACGATATTGAAAATATCCTGCGGCAGATTCCCGCAGGTCGTCAGACATTGCTGTTCTCGGCTACCATGCCGAGGCCTATTGAAAAGCTGTCCCACCGCTATATGCAGCATCCGCAGCGCATTACCATCACCAAAGAGAACCTGACAGTTCCCCTGATTGATCAGTTTTACTACGAGACTCGGGAGAAGTTTGAGGGACTGTGCCGGGTGCTGGATGTGGAGGAAACGGGCAAGCTCATCATCTTTTGCCGCACCAAACGGGCGGTAGATGATTTGGCAGCGTCCTTGGAGGCCCGCGGCTATTCGGCTGGCGGCCTGCATGGCGATTTGTCCCAGATTCAGCGTGACAGGGTGATGAAGCGTTTCCGTGAAGGGCGCATTGATATACTGATAGCCACGGACGTGGCTGCCAGAGGCATTGATATCGACGATATTACGCACGTTATCAATTATGATATCCCACAGGACCATGAGTCCTATGTGCATCGCATAGGCCGCACCGGCCGGGCCGGGCGCAAGGGCGTGGCCATGACTTTTATCGAGCCCAAGGAATACAGGCAGCTGCGGCTGATTATGAAGCTGGCGCATACGAAAATCCAGCGCAGGGAACTGCCTACGGCTTCGGATATGCTGGAACATCAGAAGGAACTGGTACAGGAACGTCTGATAAAGACCTTGCAGCAGAATCATTATGATGATTACCATGAAATCATTTCCGATGTGGCTGACGAGGGCTTTGACATGGTGGATATTGCCGCCGCTGCCTTGAAACTGTCCTTGGAAGGCTTCAAGGATGTGGATAAGGATACGGGAGCCTTTGGCGATACGGGCGGTGCTCCCGGTATGGTGCGCCTGTTCCTCAACATCGGGCGCAGCCAGAAAATCCGTCCGGCGGATATCGTCAGAGCCATTGCCGATGAAGCGGATATTCCCGGCACGACCATCGGGGTTATCAATATTTACGACAAGTTCACCTTCGTGGAAGTTCCCGAAGATGTGGCGGAACGTGTTATGAGCATCATGCACCGCAATACGGTGAAGGGCTACAAGGTAAATGTCGAGCCTGCCCGTAAACGGTGATGATATATCCCATTGACATTAGAAGAAAGAGGTAATGAACATGCAGAAACAAGCAAAGATTATCGCGGCTTTAGGACTGATGGGCGTTCTCTTTACGGGAACGGGTATGGCAGTGCCGGTGGCTGCTGCGGCTCCGGCAGCTCAGACGGCCAGCGCTGACAGCACTCAGGCTGCTGTTCCTTATGTGTATACCAGCAAGGAATACGGTTATACGATTAACTGCCCGAAAAAGCCCAATGTCATCCCGGCAGATGCTATTTATGAAAACAAGAAAGGCGAAGTCCTCATCTTTGACAATGAAGGCTACACCATTAAAAATGCCTGGGTTATCATCAAAGATGCTTTCGAGGAAAAGAGCATGCCGGACCTCAATAAAATCAATGAGGAAGAGGCTAAAAAGTACTGCTCCGATTTGATGAGCAGCAATGGCTACGAAGCGATTGAACTCATCAGCCGTACCAAGAAGGACAAGGCTATCTATGCCATTACGGCCAAGGAAATCGAAATCGACAGCAATGGTGACGGCAAGCCGGATATGACGGCCAAGGCTGATACGCAGATGGCTGTGACGTTCTTCCGTGGCAACAAGGGCGGCCGTTACTCCATCCAGCTCATTGACAATCCCGAGCTGCGGAACAGTGCCATTGCGCTGTTTCAAAAGGGCGTAACCACCTTCAAGGAAAAATAATTGCACAGGATAATTTAACGGAAATTCGGCAGGACTTTTGTGTGTTCCTGCCGAATTTTATTATTGTATATGGGAAAAATTTGCGGCGTTAGGCCATTGGAGGACATAGATAATGAAGTATAGTAGCAAGGCTTTGAGCATGGCTGTGGGCATGCTGTTGCTGGGGCAGGTGGCTTTTGCCGCTGATGCAGGCACAACAGGAGGCGCTCAGGATTTTGCCCGTTCCCTTACGCCTCAGGACAGTAAGACGGTGGATACCGGCAAAAAAGCGGCTAAGGCCGTCGATGACGCAGTGCATAATCTGCCGGAGCTGAATGCCCGTCTGCATTGGGCGGCGGTCAAGAGCCCTAAGGAACTGGCCGAGGAGCAGAAGGCTGCCCAGCGCCAGAATAAAGCTATACCCATTATCATCACTGCGGCTGATGTAGACAAAGCCCGTAAGGAAGAGAAAAAGCAGGGCAAGAAACCGGCTGTGCCGATTATTTCACCACGGCCCTTGCAGCCCCCGACAATAACACCACAAGCGCCGGTGCAGCAGCCCGTTGTTCAGCCTCAGGCACCGCAGCCGGTGGACGGCAATGTGGTGGAGCTTCCCCCGGTGCAGCCAGTGGCTCAGCCGCAGCCTGCCAGCCTTGCCCCTGTAACGCCGACAACGCCTGCGACCATTGATATGCTGGATGCTTTGGTAGAAGTTACCAGCGTAGAGCTGCAGGTGCGGCCTGTGACGGATGACAATATCACGGAGCTGACCATTCAGCCTGTGCGCTGAACGGTGCAATAAGAAAAACCTCCCGGAGATTAGGGAGGTTTTTCCTATCATGACAAAGAAAAAGACCACGAAGTGGGATTGACTTCGTGGTCTTCATAGGGAAGGGATGATAAAAAATTTGAGAAATGGGAAGCAAGAAGGGTGGGATGTTCCTTCTTGTCTAGGGAATCAATAAGAGTTACTTAGCTAGGGGATTGACTAGCGTCTCTCTTATTGACATGTTCATTATAACCAAGATTTCTGAAAAGAATATGTAACCCGGGTTACAAAAGGAAAAAAATGCAGAAATTTTTTTGAAGAGGATTTTCATTTTCTTCTAACTGTTATGTGGTAGAATAGGAAGAAGTTTATGAACAGTTCCTTAGGAAGTCGAGGTGACTATCTTGCGAAAAAAGATTTTACATATAGTTATGGCCGGCTGCGTGGGGCTGAGTACAGCCCTGCTGCCACTATCAAAGGCTGAGGCTGTGGACGGCTGGGGGGCGGCAGCGCAGGCTTTGGGCGTGTATGCCGTCTATAAATCAAGCCTGGTCAGCATTTTGGCGTTGGGCAACGATGCCAACGCTCAGGTGCAGAGCCGGGCACAGGATATTAGGCAAAACGGGCTGGACCCCAATCCCAATGATGTACGGGTGGTTGATGCTGTGATGCAGCAGCTGGTGCTCCATGGGGACTACGTGCTGAAAAATAATTCCCTGCCCTTTATCTGGGCGGTGAATGACAGCAAGGACTTCAATGCGGCCTGCTATCCGACCAATTACATCAGTGTAAACAAGGCTCTGGTCAGGGGGCTGAATCTGGAGCCGGATGAATTGGCTGCGGTGCTGGCCCATGAAATGACTCATGGACTGGAACAGCACAGCGCCAGCAATTATGCCAAGGCCGTGGCGCAGTACATGGG
>JAGAYB010000264.1 GCA_017940705.1 Selenomonas sp.
CCATGACGATGGCATTAGCCGCCAGCGGCAGCAGATAACAGCCGAAGCCGGCCACAAAATCCCAAAACACAGGGTAGTTAAAAATCAGCTGCTTGACATTTGTCAGGCTCACTGTCCACAGCGCCATCAAGGTCAGCAGTGCCAGAATATACATATTCATCCGCTTATGGCGGCGGCTGTTCAAAACGTACATGAGTACCAGCATGCCCAGCAAAACAACCACGGGCAGGGTGATGATATAGAGCAAATCCGTCAGAAAAATCCGCTGGGCCTGTCCGCTGAAATCATCGAGCGTGATACGCCCAAACACCCCCAGCTCGCGCGGACTGTCGGCGTATATATGCAGCATCAGATATGACGGCTGCGCAAAGTCGGGCAGGGTGACAAGATGCCATTTATGCCCGTGCCCCCACGGCTTTTGGGGAGCAAATTCACCATCCCGGTAAATCTCCCTGTCGCCCAGAAAAATTTCCACGGCCTGCCCCTTCGTGGCAAACAGCAGGGTATCAGCTGACGGCGCGTCCGGCAAAACCTGTACGCGCAGCCAGACCTCATGCCCGGCCTGCAAAGCCGGAACGGGCGTATTGGGAAGATAGCTCTGCCAGCCGCCTTCGTCACTTAATCGGTACTGCCAGCTGCCGTCCAGTTCAGCCGCCTGACACGGAAACACAGGCATAAAAAAGGACAGGCTCCAAAGGCACAGAACAAACAATCCCATCCGTTTCATTTGCTCCTGCCTCCTGTCCTGCCATTTTTCAGACATCCTCATTGCTGATGACCTTAAACCAGTGCATATTGTTTTTCGGTTCCCGGCATACCCGGTTGCGTCCCAGACGCTTGGCGGTATACAGGGCATCATCAACACGCTTTAAAAGTTTCATGGCTGAATCCGTCGTGCCATGCCATGAGGCCACGCCTAGACTGCAAGTGATTTTAAGCTGGGCATGGGGAGTGCTTTCCGCCACCTTCACGCGCAGGCGTTCTGCAATCTGCATACATTCCTCCCCTGTACAATTACGACACAAAAGGATAAATTCCTCTCCGCCCCAACGGACAAACAAATCCTTGCGCTTGACATTCTGGCGGATGGTTTCGGCAAAGCCGGAGAGCACCTTGTCGCCCACTTCGTGCCCATAGGTATCATTGACCTTTTTAAAGAAATCAATGTCCAGCATAATAAGCGAGAAGGGTTCCTCCTCGTTTTGATGGCGGATGATTTCCTGCGTGAGCACTTCCTCCAGTTTGGTGCGGTTATAGCATTTGGTCAGATTATCCATCGTGGCTTTTTCGATGGCTGCGTCCACCTCATGCTGCAGCCCTATCGTCCTGTTCATCAGCATCCGTTCACGCTTTACCTGATTGCGGACGATATAGGCCATGAACACACACAGCGACAGGGTGGTATAGGGCAGCAGGTAGCCTTCCATCACATACCAGTGGCGGTACATGGACATACCGTCAATCGTCCCGGCTCCGGCCATGAACACCAGCGGCACCATGACCGCCCGGGCGTAGAGGTTGCCGCGCCATGACGAACGGATAATGGCATAAAAGGCCGTGAGTTCCATGAAGGGCAGCAGCAGATAAAAGACCGCCAGACCGCGGCTCATACCGTTAAAGCCCAGAAGCTCGGAAACCAGCGCAGCTATCAGCAGCAAGCCATAAGCAAAGACCGTATAGCGCACAATGATTTTGTAGCGCCTGTCCACCACCTGAAAGATAACCAGATTGGCCAGCAGCGGCAGCCAGTACTCCGACATTATCATCAAAAACCGCCAGAAGCGCGGCGCGTCCAGCACATACTGCTTGGAATTGGTGGCGCAGATCATCCAGATGAAGAATATCACCATAAAGGAAATAAAGGATTTATACAGACGCCGCGGGGCAGCCGGGCTGGCGGCGTAAATCAGCATCATCACAATCATAAAGGCGGCCAGCGGAATATTCATCAAATAGGGCACGTCCTGACGGAATATACGCAATACCTGATTCACATCACTGTCCAGCCAGATTTTGCCGAAATACCCCAGACTATGCGCGCTGGCAGAATATGCGTGCAGCCGCAGGACTTTGCCCCCGGCCTCCGGCGGCAGGGCTACTATGTGCCAGCGCTGCCCGTAGGACATAAAGCTGGGTTTCAGCTCCCCATACTTATAAATGCACACATCCCCGAGCCATACCTCAAAGGCCTGGTCCTTGGTCTGCAGCAGCAGGGAGGCTTCATGCGGCAGCCTGTCGGGCAGGGTGGTCTTCATCCAGACCGTGTCCATGCCGTCTTCCACCGGCGGTGTCTGCGGAAAAGCCAGCGGCTGCCAGTCTCCCTGATTTATCGCCTCCGCCTCGTTCTGCCAGAACCATTTCCCGGCAAGCTCTGCCGCCATGCCCTTAGCTGGGTTTATCACCAGCATGGACAAAAAAAGTGAGCCGATAAACAGCAGCGCCGCCAGCAAGTATTCATTGCATCTTCCCGTCCGCATGTTTATCACTCACCTCACTTTGCAAAAAGCTCCACCGTTTTACCGATAGAGCTTTATAGTCAAATAACGCCGTTTTTACGCCAGAACACGCGCCAGACGCACCAGTTCCGGGTTGAGCGTTTTCTTATTATTTACAGCGTCAAACAGGTTTACGCCGACAACCTTGCCTTCATTAAAGCCGAACACCACATTGGTAGCGCCGGAGATAATGGCCAGAGCTGCCTTTTCGCCCAGCATGGAGGCCTTGATACGGTCTTCAATGGTGGGTGAGCCGCCGCGCTGGATATGACCGAGAACAGACACACGGGTATCAATGCCCGTCTTGTCCTCAACGACCTTGCCCAGACCAACGGCAGAGCCTGCGCCTTCAGCCACTACGATGATGCTGTAGCGCTTGCCGGCATCATACATGGCTTTCAGCTCATGGCACATTTCATCGAGGTCATATTTCACTTCCGGCACCAGTACGTACTCAGCGCCGCCGGCAATACCGGCCATCATCGCGAGCCACCCGGAATTGCGTCCCATGACCTCTACCAGCATAATACGGCGATGAGCAGAAGCCGTATCACGCAGTTTGTTGATGGCATCGACAATGGTATTGGCTGCCGTATCACAGCCGATGGTGTAGTCCATGCCCCATACGTCGTTATCAATGGTACCGGGCAGGCCGACGATAGGCATGCCGGTTTCTTTGGAGAGAAGTGAGCCGCCGGTAAGGGAGCCGTCACCGCCGATGATGACCAAGCCTTCAATACCGCGCTTTATGAGATTGTCAAAGCCTTTCTTACGGCCTTCGGGCGTCTTGAACTCCATGCTGCGCGCCGTCCCCAGAAAGGTACCGCCGCGCTGAATCATATCAGCCACGCTGCGGCTGGTGAGTTCTTCGATGTTGTCGTCAATCATACCGGCATAGCCATCGTAGATGCCATAAACCTTTACCCCTTCATGCAGGGCAGTACGAACCACGGCACGCGCCGCCGCATTCATCCCCGGGCTGTCACCGCCGGAAGTCATTACGGCAATTGCTTTTTTAATCATACAAACATCTCTCCTATATAGAAATCCATAAATAACACTATCAATTCAAACATACCTGTCTATTATTTTACGCAAGTAACCAGCAAATGTAAAGTATTTACGCGCATTTCCTTCTATAAATTAAGAAAAAGAGACTGGAAACCAGTCCCTTTCTCGAAAAAATTATTGAATTACACCTTCATGATGCCCAGAGCATAGCAGATGATGCCCAGTGCGAAGAGGCCGAAGATAATCCAGATAGCGTTGACCTTGCGTTTCAGCAGTGCCATGCAGGCAAAGGTCATGAGCAGCGGCACAAGACCCGGCATGAGCTGGTCGAGGATGCCCTGAACCGTCGTTACCACATGTTCGCCCTTGGCGTTGGTGATTTCCGATACTACCACCGGAATGTTTACAGAAGTCCATTTGTTTACGAGGGCGCCCATGACGAACAGACCGAGGATGGAAGCACCTTCCGTAATCTTCTGGAGCTTGTTGCC
>JAGAYB010000265.1 GCA_017940705.1 Selenomonas sp.
GTTTCCCCATTCTGCCGTTGGAGAAGAAAACCAATAATGTAGAAATATTATCAATTTCATTCTTCATAATAACAAAACTGAGAGTTCTTGTCAATACGCCCCATAGCCTTGATAGGTTTTATTATACATATCCGATTATTTTAATGTCAATAAGTTTTACGCAATTATAAATAATTATTATTTATAATTGAATTTCTGTATCAATTAAGCCGTACTGACATCATGTGCGCCAGCTGCTGCTCCAGCGCCGCCAGCTTCGGTTTTTGCCGCAGTTCTTCAGGCTTATACAAAATGAGCAGCGAGCCTGTCAGCGTATTGACCTCAGCGCTTTTGACGCCGGTAAAAGATTTTACATAGTCCTCTACCGTCTGCTGCCACGCAGGATTGGCAGCCAGCAGAGAGCTGCGCAGGCGCACTCTGCCAGGAGTGTAGGCATCTACCTGAAAGCTGTCCAATAACGCTGCTAACGTGTTTTGCTCTTTTCCTTCTTTTGGCGAACACCAGGGAAGGCTGCAAACATCAGCCTGCATTTTCTTACGATGCTGCCAGGCGTGCCATAGCGAGAGCGCCGTCCATACAGCACCAAAACCGGCATGAAGCCGTTTTCCGGCAAACAGTGTCACTAAAGTACCCACAGATGCTAACGTCATAGGCAGCCCCAGCGGCAGCGATTTTAACTTATTTTGCATGAAAATCCCTCCTCAGTTTCAATTATACTGCTAAAAAACCGGCTTTGCCAAATGCTAAATTCCGGCCATGTAAACTATACAAAACTTTTAAGTTGACAACAGTAAACGAGCCGTCTACAATGAAGAAGACTTAACTTTAATCTCAAATCAGGAGGCTCTTTTATGTCACATAAAGAAATGACCGCAGATATTCCACAGGAGCATTTTACGCTGCAGGAAATGATGAAGATGGCTCTGTGCATAGCCTTTTGCGCTGTATCGGCCTTTATTTCCTTTCCGCTGCCGTTTACGCCGGGCCTGGTTACGGCGCTGACTATTGCCCTGACCGTCACGGCTCTGGTACTGCCGCCGCGGCTGGTGTTCATCACCGTAGCGTCCTACCTGTTTCTCGGTGCTATCGGCCTGCCCATTTATCCCGGCGGCGTCGGCGGCCTGGGCCGCCTTTTCGGCCCCACAGCCGGCTTTTATATCGGCTGGCCCTTTGTCTGCGCTCTGGTCAGCCTGCTAAAAGGTTCTGCCATTAACTTCCGCCGTTACGCGCTTGTCTCCGTACTGGCCGGTGTACCGCTCACCTATGTCGGCGGCATTATCTCCATGATGCTGGTACTCCAGCTCGACCTCTGGCAGAGTCTTGCTATGGCTGTTGTCCCCTTCATTCCTGGGGACATATTAAAGGCCCTGCTGGCGGCCTTTATCGGCTATCGTGTCAACAGGGCACTTGCTAATCGCTGAACCAGCTTACATATTCACTTGATTTCCCGCGAGCTCCTGCAACGAATCACGCTGAATGATGGTTATGCAACCGCGGGAATTTTTTATCCAGCCTTCCTGATTGAAGTATTTCACCAAACGGCTAACGACCTCCCGGGCCGTGCCCATATAGCGCGCAATCTGCTCGTGCGTCAGATGAACTTCGTCCCCACCGTTCTTTTCCGTTTCCTCCAACAGGAAGATAGCCAGCCGTCTGTCGGCCGACAGGAACAACACCTGCTGCATTTTCCAGAGCATTTCCGACAGGCGCTGGGTCGCCAGCTGATAGGCGTAGCAACGGACATCCGTATTGTTGTCCGCCAGCCGCCGAAAAGCTGCCGCTTCCGTCAGCAGCACCTCCGTATCCTCTTCCGCATCAATGTAGACATCAAAGGTCAGATATTCCAAGGCGCAGGAAGCCGTTAAAATGCCCACATCATCGGCAAACAAACGGTACAGGGTCACTTCCCGGCCATCCTCCGACAAAGTGTAGACCCTGAGCTGGCCCGATTTTATAAAGACCACCCCGATACAGTCCAACGGCCCCTGATGAACGTGGTCGCCCTTATGGTAGATAACGCTTTTGGTATTATCATTCAGCAGGCTTTTTTCCTCTGCTGACAGCTTTGACCAGAAGTCAAAATGCCGGATAAATAAATCCGTAACTGATTGCATATTGGTCAAAAGAACACCTCCCAAAGCATAATAATAATATTAGTATAAACAAACCTTATATATAATTCTGTAACCAACACACAAAAGCCTCCCTCGAAAGAGGAAGGCTTTTTAATAAAATTATTTATTAACGAAAAAGCTGGCTTACAGAGCGGCGGCTCTGAATACGCATGATAACGTCACCGATGGCATTGGCCAGCGACAGGGTTACAAACTTGTCAGAGTGCTTTTCCGGCGGCAGCGGAATGGTGTTGGTGATGACCAGCTTTTCGATGCAGGATTCATTGATACGCTGCACAGCCGGGTCACTCAGGATAGCGTGGGAGCAGGAGGCAAACACACGCTTGGCTCCGCGTTTTTGCAAGGCCTTGGCACCTTCACAGAGGGAGCCGGCCGTATCGACAATATCATCAATGATGATGGCCGTCTTGCCGTCTACATCGCCGATGAGGTTCATGACCTCAGCGCAGCCCGGCTGCGGACGGCGCTTTTCGATGATGGCGATAGGTGCATGGAGATGGTCAGCCAGAACACGGGCACGGGTTACACCGCCCAGGTCAGGAGATACGACCACCACATCTTCCAGTTTCTGGGAACGGAAGTAGTTGGCAATGGTCGGCGCTGCGGCCAGATGGTCAACAGGGATATCGAAGAAGCCCTGAATCTGGCCGGCATGGAGGTCTACGGTTACGACACGGGTTACACCGGCCGTGGTCATAAGGTTAGCTACCAATTTAGCAGAAATCGGCTCACGGCCGCGGGTCTTGCGGTCCTGACGTGCATAGGCATAATAAGGCACAACAGCCGTTATACTGTGTGCTGACGCGCGCTTGCATGCATCAGCCATGATGAGCAGTTCCATCAGGTTGTCATTGACCGGATAGGAAGTCGGCTGAATGATGAAAATGTCTTTGCCGCGAATACTTTCGCTAATCATAACCTGAGTTTCACCGTTGTTGAAATGACCGACGTATGCATCGCAAAGGTTTACACCGATGTGATCCGCAATTTCTTTGGCCAGCTGCGGATTAGCGTTACCAGTCAGGATGCATAAGTTGCCTGTGTCTAAAGCCATTTTGTAAAAGTCCTCCAAATCTTTCTTTTCCTACAAATTAACTCTTCTTGGGGAAGTGACTGCTGCCACTTTCTATCTACAACAGTATAACACTGTTTGTATTTAACATAAAGCTTTATTTATGCTTGTTTACGTAATTGCGCGGTTATTTACGCTTATCTGTCCAGCCGGTGATATTGGTCTGACGGGCTCTGGCAATAGCCAGCGTTCCCTGCGGTACGGTCTTGGTGATAGTGGAACCGGCACCGATATATGCGCCGTCCTCTACCTCTACAGGTGCAACCAGATTGGAGTTGCAGCCGACAAAGGCATCATTGCCAATCTTGGTGCGGAACTTGGTCTTGCCATCGTAGTTTACGGTGATGGTACCACAGCCCATATTGACCCCGGAGCCCATGTCCGTATCGCCGATATAGGAAAGGTGTGGCAGCTTGGAGCCTTTGCCCACCGTGGAATTTTTGACTTCCACGAAATTGCCCATCTTGACGCCCTCCTGCAAATGGGAATCAGGACGGATGTGGTTGAACTGTCCCAGAGCCACGCCATCATCAATTACGCAGTCATGGTAGTAGCCAAACTGGCCGGTGACATGACTGCCCATCTTGACATTCTGTAAACGGACGGACGGCCCGATTTCGCATTCCTCACCAATAACCGTGTCACCCTCAATCCAGGTCATGGGGTAAATCACCGTGTCACGGCCGATTTTAACATCGCAGTCCACATAGGTGGTATCCGGGTCCATCAGCGTTACGCCTTCAGCCATGAGTTCCTCATTTTTGCGGCGGCGCAGAATCTTTTCTGCCCCGGCCAGCTGCTGACGGGAGTTGATGCCCAGCGTGGACTCATAATCATCAGCGGCCACAGCCCAGATTTTTTCGTCCTGCTTCTGGAGAATTTCCAGCACATCCGGCAGGTAGTACTCGCCCTGGGCGTTGTCATTGGTAACCTTGCCCAAGGCGTCAAAGAGTGCCCGGGCATCAAAGCAGTAGATGCCGGAGTTGACCTCCTGCACCTTGCGCTCCTCTTCCGTGGCGTCCTTGTGTTCCACGATTTTCAGCACACTGCCGTCATTAGCGCGGATAATGCGGCCATAGCCCGTGGCATCAGGCATGATAGCTGTAAGTACCGTAGCCTTGGCCTGCGCTTTTGCATGGGATTCATAGAGTTTTTTCAGCAAATCGCCCGTGAGCAGCGGCGTATCACCGCACAGCACCATGACCGTGCCCTGTTCGTCTTTTAAAAGGTCAGCCGTCTGCAAAACCGCATGACCTGTACCCAGCTGTTCTTTCTGCTCAGCAAATTCAGCCTGATTCCCCAAGGCCTCACGCACCATTTCACCGCCGAAACCGGTTACCACGATGTTGCGTTTTGCTCCGGCAGCCTTAGCTGCGTCAATGACATGCTGCACCATGGACTTGCCGGCAGCCTTGTGCAGCACCTTCGGCAGTTTGGACTTCATACGGGTTCCCTTGCCGGCAGCAAGGATAACGGTTACTAAATCTGACATTACTATTTACTCCTTAGCTTTCTTTATTTTAGCTTTACCTTTTTTATTTTCGTCCCCTTTGCTTTGCAAAGCATCCATGGCTTTGAGCAGGGTCTTTTCCGAATTTTCCATGTGGCGCTCTGCGGCCTTGCTGGCGGCGCGTCTGTCACCGCTCGCAATGGCCTCCACGATGAGCTTATGCTCTTCCAGCGTCTCTTCCAGACGTCCCGGATAGGACATGGAGAGCGTACGGAAACGGGTAAGCTGGTCACGCAGGTTGGAGATAATACCAACTAGGCGCTGATTACGGGCAGCATGATACATGAGGTCATGGAACTCAATATCCGTCTCCACGATTTTTTCAATGTTGCCTTCCTTGATATAGCCGCCGATAACCACCAGCAGACGCTGCAGATGCTCCAGTTCCTCATCGGTGATATGGTCAGCAGCCAGCCCGTTGGACAGGGATTCCAGCGCTGTGCGGATCTCGAATATCTCATTGATATCCCGGATGGACATACTGGCCACATAAGTACCCCGGCGCGGCATCATCACCACATAGCCTTCCAATTCCAATTTACGGATAGCCTCGCGTACCGGCGTGCGGCTGACGCCCAGCTCCTCGGCCAGCTGAATCTCCATAATACGCTCGCCGGGCTTTAAAACGCCCTCACGAATGGCATTACGCAACGACTCACAGACCACTTCCCGTAAGGGTTGATAGCTGTCTAATTTTATAGGCGCTAATCTACTGCTCATCTGGGTTTCCCTCTCTTGCTCCAAATATTACGCTTTCATTCGGTTCAGTTGAAA
>JAGAYB010000266.1 GCA_017940705.1 Selenomonas sp.
TTATTCCCTTTATACGCACAGTCAGGGAAATCTGCTGGCCACCAGAGCACGGCCGGAGCATTATGAGAAAGTGCTGGAAAAGGTGCCGGAGGCGCAATTTAACGAAATGGCCCGGCTGATTTATCTGGACAGGGACAAGCGTCTCAAGCGGGACGAAAAGCATGAGATACTGATTCTGACGGCTGGGACAAGCGATATGCCGGTGGCGGAGGAAGCGCGGCTCACAGCGTACCTGTTTGGCAACAATGTCAAGGCGTTTTATGACTGCGGCGTGGCAGGCATACACCGGTTGTTTGCGCATTTGCCGGAGATAAAGCAGGCCAATGTGATTATTGTAATTGCCGGCATGGAGGGCGCTTTGGCCAGTGTGGTGGGCGGCCTTACGGATAAACCGGTCATTGCGGTGCCCACCAGTGTGGGTTATGGTGCGTCTTTTCAGGGAGTGGCGGCGCTGCTGTCCATGCTGAACAGCTGTGCTATGGGCGTGTCGGTTGTAAATATAGATAATGGCTTTGGCGCTGGCGCTCTGGCCAGTAAGATAAATAAACTGAGGTGACATTATGCGTGCGATATATTTGGATTGTTTTGCCGGTATCAGCGGCAATATGTTTTTGGGAGCGATGCTGCAGGCCGGTGTGCCCTTGGCCTATCTGCAAAAGGAATTGCAGAAACTGCCCATGGCCGCTGAGTTTTCCCTGCAGGTCAGCGACAAGCTGGAAAACGGAATTTTTGCGCAGTATCTGGAGGTGAAACTGACAGGCCATCACCACCACCGTGAACACCATCACCATGAGCATAACTATCATCATGAACATACTCACCGCACCATGCAGGATATCCGGGAAATTCTGGAAAAATCAACCCTGTCCATGGCGGTGAAGCAGCAGGCGCTGGCTGTCTTTACGGAAATTGCCCGGGCTGAGGGCAAGGTGCATGACAAGCCGGTGGATGAGGTGGCTTTCCATGAAGTAGGCGCCGTGGATTCTATTGTGGATATTGTGGGGGCGGCTATCTGCCTTGATTATCTGGAGGTAGAAAAAGTCTTTGCCTCCCAGCTGACGCTGGGCAAAGGTTTTGTTAAATGTGCCCATGGGCTGCTGCCGGTACCGGCTCCGGCGGTGGCGGAACTGGTAAAGGGCTGGCCGACTGTTCCCGGCAGGGAGGAGAAGGAACTGGTAACGCCTACGGGAGCCGGGATTGTCAGGGCGCTGGCGACATACAGCGAGGGCATACCGCAGGGCATGGTGACGGAGTGCATAGGTTATGGCGCCGGCAGTCATAAGCTGTCGATTCCCAATGTCCTGCGCCTGTATGTGGGTGAGTACAATGGGAGCCGGGAAAGCCAGCTGTCCATCATGGAAGCCAATATTGACGATATGAATCCCCAGATTTACGGCTATCTTTATGAAAAATTATTGGGCGCAGGGGCTTTGGACGTGTGGACAACGCCGATTTTTATGAAGAAAAACCGCCCGGCGCATAAGCTGTCGGTGTTGGTGGAGGAAGATAAACGGGGCGCATGCGCGGATATAATTTTTGCCGAAACCACGAGTATCGGCCTGCGGTTTATTCCTGTGATGGAGCGGTTGGAAGCAGCCCGGCACATTGCCCGGGTGGAGACAAAGTACGGTGTGGTGAGCTGCAAGGTCAGTGCATGGCAGGGAAAACTGTGCAGTGTGTCGCCGGAATATGAAGATTGCCGGAAACTGGCAGAAGAAAAGCAGGTGCCGTTGAAGGTGGTGCAGCAGGAGGCACTGCGTGTACTGAATGAACGGCTGGGCAATTAGAAGTTTGCAGCTATATGATAAGGCGCGTGGAGGCTGAGGTATATTTTTGTCGTGATTCAAATTGCGCAACAGATGTGCTACAATAAGCATAGGGGAGGTGTAGGCAATGTGTAAAGTTCAAGATGTTGCGGACTTTTTTGTTGATTCAGCTCTCAATGACCCTGACGACAATATGACCAATTTGCGAGTCAACAAGTTGTTATTTTTGCACAGGGCTGGAGTCTGGCAAGGCGCAATGGGAAACCTCTTTTTAATGATGACTTTTTTGCGTGGGACTTAGGGCCGGTGATTCCTGAGGTTTATCATAGATTTAAGGTGGCCGGCAGGAATAAAATACAAGATGTGGACAATGAGAACTATGATGAAAACTTTTCAGAAGAAGAAGCGCAGTTGCTGATTGATGTACTGAGGGTTTATTCAAAATACTCTACTGGTGGCTTGGTGGATATGACGCATAGAAGCGGTACGCCGTGGAGCAAGGTCTATGAAGCCAATGCGAACAATGTGATACCGAAAAAAGATATTCAGGCGTATTTTGAGTCATTACCTGTTTTGGAAAGTTTTTCCATGCCTGTGTTATCGGAAGCGGATTTTATCGGTCACAAGGATGAAGTAACTGGCAATTATGTTCTTCCGGAGGATTGGGCTGATGGGCGATAAGAACATAAAGCCATACGACCTGTGGTTTGCAAGTGTTGCCTATGAAGATGACCCATCCAAGACCGATGACAGGCCTGTCTTGGTCATTGATGAAAAACGGGGCATTTATGCTGCATTAAAGATTACGAGAACTCCGCCAAGAGAAAGTTTTTGGGGTGAGTATCGCGTGCAAAAGTGGCGGCAGGCCGGATTGTCTGACCCGTCAAACATAAGAATCTCAAAATTTTTGCGCTTGGAACAAAAAGATTTCCGCCGCAAGATAGGAACCTTGCGAATAGTGGATATAGCAGGTGTGTAAAATTATATCGACAGACTATATAGGAATACATTATGAAGGAATGCAAGATTCTTTGAGGTATTAAGGGACCCGGTGATTGATGTTTTTTTAGAGAATCATCAATCACCGGGTTGTTTTTATCGTATTTTACATTGTAGTGATAAGTTAAAGCAGGAAAAATGGGGCTTAATTTTCATCATGAAACAACGATATATACATAAGAGGTTTTTTCGGTGAAAATACATCTTTGTTTGCAAGGAGGCCAAACTTATGATGATGAAGTATCCCTCCATAGGACAATGTTCCGTGATACATAAACAAACAGAACTTCATTCTTGTTTAGGGGGAAGTCTGATGGTTATGAACATAATGAACAATACTGGTGTCATGTTGACACTGGGGCAGCTGAATAAGAATATTAGTAAAGTCGGTAAAGATTTGCAAAAAGTTTCTTCGGGCATGAAACTAAATAGTGCCGGGGATGATGCTTCCGGCTATGCCATTAGCGAGAAAATGCGAGTGCGAATCCGCTCGCTCGATCAGGACGAGATGAACGTGCAGAACGGAGCGTCGCTCCTAAAGGTTGCTTCCGGCGCCATTGACAGCATAATGGATGAGCTGCGCGGCCTAAAGGAGTTGGCTCTTAATTCAGCGAATGACACGAATACCGAGCTCGACCGAGCGACGCTGCAAAAGGAGTTTGACCATCGCCGCGCGAACATTGAGGACATAGCTACCGGCACAACGTACAACGGAAAGATTTTGCTCGATGGGCGATATGGAAGAAGGCCAATTTCCATCACGACCACCACGACAACGGTAGGCAGCTCATCAGGGATAAGACCGACTGCCACCAACACACCCCAGCCATATACTATGGTCTGCACAGGCGTGGCGGAGCCGACGGGCGTGGCGACGTATACCGTGAGCGGCAATACCGTCACAATAACATCTGATGGCGTATATAATATATCAACTGCCGATAACAATAATAAATATAAGTGATTCTTACTTTGACGTTGAAACTGGTACAGGTGCGGGCATCGGCAGCGGAGAGCATGGGCACGTTGGAAATATTACCATAACGAACAGCAACACGGATAACGTAAAGAGCATGCAAGCGGAGGATATTGGCAAGGGGGTAAACGGTACTTGCGGTACAGTGTCAATCAATGAATCATCATCCGGCGCTGGAAGTGAAACGATAACAACAACCACTACAACCACGACGGAAAAATTAGTAGGCGATCCTCTCAAAATACACCATGGCACAAAAGCAAATGAGGCTCTCAATGTCTACATTAACGACATGAGAACTTGTGCTCTGAAGAGTGAGATACTTGACAGGGAAGGCAAAATAATTGACACCGATGACATCGCGTATCTCGAAACTCTCAAAGGCGACGTGAAAGCATATAGAGCATACAAGGATGTGTTAAAAGAGGCAAACGGCAAGTCGCTTGATGATGCGAGCATCAAGACTAACCGCGATGCGAACGTGGCAATACGCATAATCGAGGGCGCGATTGACTACGCTCTTGACGAGGCGACGACCGTGGGCGCGTATATATCGCGGCTTGACTATACGAAGTCTAACATTGTGACGGCAAAGGAGAACACGCAATTAAGCGAATCCACCATACGCGACGCGGACCTGGCAAAGGAGATGGCGGAGTACACTAAGGGGAATGTTCTGGCGCAAGCCTCCCAATCTATGCTGGCACAGGCAAACCAAACATCTGCCAGCGTACTGTCACTTTTGCAGTAGGAGAAAGCCAGGAAGAAAATTTAGCAGCCTGCCGTCCTTTGGTTTGAACTTGTAAACTTGTCTGGTGCCGTTTAGGCTTACATCTATGTACGAAGGTATGCCATTATGTTAAAATGTGGACAAGAGAAGATTGTAGTACCTTAGAAGATGGGAGGGATTAGATGCCAGAGTTGAGCCGGTTTGGTGGTATGGTCATCTATATGTTATTTTATGATGTAGGCCAGCACAACAAACCGCATGTGCATGTTTATTACGGAGAATATGAGGCAGTAGTAGCTATTGATGGAGAATTATTGGCAGGGGCTTTGCCACGGAAACAACTAAAAATCGTGACGGGCTGGTTAGCGTACAATGAAGAGAAGGCGTACAAGGCATGGAATTTAGCTGTTCGTGGTGAGCATTTTGATAAAATTCCACCCATGGAATGAGGTGATGATGTGTACGTGAAAGATGATATTTGTTATGCTGGTAGTTTGGCAGAGAATATAAAGGTAACAGAGGCAAAGCCATTGCGTGGTGGCATATTGTTAGTCACTTTTTCCACTGGTGAGCGGAGGTTATTTGATACTACGCTGCTTAAAGGTGCAGCATTTAAGCCTTTGGCTGATGAAAGTGTGTTTAATCAGCCAGTGATATTTCATGGAGCTATTACATGGAAAAATGGTGAGATAGATATTGCACCAGAGAAAGTTTATCTGGATAGCTATGTGTATGATGATGTGGCGATATAAATCACTAACTTTGTGCAGGTTAGGTTGACAAATAAAATACCTCTCGTTACAATCTATGTATTATTGTATGGATTGTGACGGGAGGTTTTTCTTATGAAGATTGCAATGGCCAATGACCATGCTGGTACGCAGCTGAAAAACGAAATAAAGAAGTATTTGGAAA
>JAGAYB010000267.1 GCA_017940705.1 Selenomonas sp.
GATGCGTGTCAACTATGAGTATTCCAAGTCCCTGCTGCATTTCTGCCTGCAGCACCGTATTCCCTTCCTGTATGCGTCGTCTGCGTCCACTTACGGCAGCGGCAGAAACGGTTTCCGTGAGGGGGACGAGTGTGAGGATGCCTTGAATCCTTATGCATTTTCCAAGCTGGCCTTTGACAGATATGTGCGTCAGGTGATGCCCGAGGCGCAGAGCCAGATTGTGGGGCTGAAATACTTCAATGTTTACGGCCCGCAGGAACATCATAAGGGCAAGATGGCCTCCATCTTCTATCAGCTGTACAATCAGGTCAATGAAACCGGCAAGGCACGGCTGTTTCAGGGCTGGGGTGAGATTGCCGGGACACCCGTTAAGGACGGCGAGCAGCGCCGCGACTTTGTCTATGTCAAAGATGTGGTGAATGTGAACCTCTGGTTCTGGGAGAACAAGGGGCAGAGCGGTATCTACAACTGCGGCACAGGTCATGCCCATACCTATAACGAAGTGGCTGAGGCCGTAATCAGTGCCCTGGGCAAGGGCGAAATCGCCTACCGCGAATTCCCCGAAGTCCTCAAGGGCAAGTACCAGAACTTCACCGAGGCCGACACGACAAACCTGTTGGCAGCCGGCTACAATGAAGGCTTCCATGAAATGAAGGACGCCGTCAGGGAATATGTGGAGTTCCTCAATAAAGGTGGCTATTTTGACTACAACGAAAACTAAGGCCGTATTCTTTGACCGTGACGGCACCCTCAATGTCGATATTGCCTATCTGCACAGGCCGGAGGACTTCGTCTGGATAGAGGAGGCCAAGGAGGCCATCAAATATGTAAACGCCAAGGGGTATCTGGCCATTCTCGTCACCAACCAGAGTGGTGTGGCGCGTGGCTATTATCCCGAAGAGGATATTCAAAAGGTCTACAACTGGATGAATCAGGAACTGGCTGAAAACGGAGCGCACTTGGATGCGCTCTTTTACTGCCCGCATCATCCCCACGGGAAAATCCCGGCCTATACCAAGACCTGCGATTGTCGCAAGCCTGCTACCGGCATGGTGGATGCGGCCTGTGCCAGATATAATATTGACAGGTCAAAATCATACTTCGTGGGCGACAGCGACGGCGATATGGAATGCGCCAGCCGGGCAGGTATCAAGGGTATCAGATATACGGGCGGCAGCTTGTTAAAATGTATAGAGGAATTTATCAGCTCTGTGTCGAATTAACCCAAAAAACATGAAATAGAGGTGATTCCTCGTGAGCTTGTTATTTATGGCTGTTTTGCCGATTCTGTGGCTGATTGTGGCCCTGTCAGGCATCAAGATGGCGGCATGGAAAGCCTGCCCGGTGGCGCTGCTGCTGTCCCTGTTTGCCAGCATCGTTTACTTTGGAATGCCATGGGAATACATGGCCAGCGCCTTTCTGGAAGGAACAGCTCTGGCCTGCTGGCCTATACTTTTGATTATCACGGCGACCATCTATACATATCATCTGTCCGTACATACGAAGGGCATGGAAATCATCAAGGCCATGCTCATGTCTGTGAGCAGTGATTACCGGGTGCTCATTCTGTTGATTGCCTTTGGCTTTGGCGGTTTTTTGGAGGGCATGGCCGGTTTCGGTACGGCGGTGGCTATACCGGCAAGTATGCTGGCAGGCATGGGGATAAATCCCGTCAGCGCCGTAGCGGTGTGCCTTGTGGCAAATTTCGTGCCCTCGGCCTATGGCTCCATCGGCATTCCGCTGGTGACACTGTCGGGCATCATGGGGACGGATTCGGCGCAGCTGGCCACCTATGTAGCCTTGCAGATAAGTATTTTGGGGCTATTTTGTCCCTTACTGATGGTGGCTATCGCCGGCGGCGGCATGCAGGCCATAAAGGGCATGCTGCCCGTTTGCGGTGCGGCCGGTCTCAGCTATGTGCTGGCGCAGCTTTTGGTTTCATACTTTATGGGGCCGGAGCTTGCCGGTGTGGCCGGAGCCATTGCCACCATGGGGGCAATAATCGGCACGGTGCGGCTTTTTCCGCCGACGGATAGTGCTTACGTCCTCCGGCGTGAAGATACTGCGGCAGTGTCCAGCAAGCAGGCTTTTTATGCCTGGCTGCCCTTTGGGCTTATCTTTGTGCTGCTGCTGCTGACCAGCAAACTTGTACCGACGATATATGATTCCATTTCGCAGGTGCGCACTTCGGTGCTTATTTACAGAGGTGAAGGGGGCAGCCCCTATACCTTCCAATGGATAGCCACGCCGGGGATGGTGATTTTCTTTGCCACCTTCCTGAGCGGCTTTATCCAAAAGACGCCTTGGGGCGATATGCTGACCGTTCTGCGAAAGACCCTTGTCAGCCTGCGTCCGACATTCATAACCATCATCAGCATCATTGCCACGGCCAAGGTCATGGGCTATAGCGGCATGACTACCACCATTGCCGACAACACCGTGGCGGCTACGGGGCTGATGTATCCGGCCATCGCCGCCTTTATCGGCTCCGTGGGCGGCTTTATCACCGGCTCGGCAACAAGTACCTGCATCCTGCTGGGCAAACTGCAGATGGATGCGGCGATTGCCATCGGCGCGCCGCTCAATACCCAGATATGGATAGCCGC
>JAGAYB010000268.1 GCA_017940705.1 Selenomonas sp.
ACCAAGGCCAAGGCTGAGGGGCTGTTGGCCAAGGGGGCAAAGTGGTGTGACAGCCCCGGTGAGTGTGCCAAGGGGCAGGACGTGGTGATTACCATTGTGGGCTATCCGAAAGATGTGGAAGAAGTTTATCTGGGGGATAACGGCGTTTTGGCGAATGCGTCCAGCGGTGCTTATGTGGTGGATATGACTACGTCATCGCCTATCTTGGCGGAAAAGATTTTTACGGCGGCGCAGGCCAAAGGCATTCATGCCGTAGACGCGCCGGTGACCGGTGGGGATATCGGGGCCCAAAATGCTACACTGTCCATATTGGTGGGTGGTGAGGAAAGTGCCTTTACGGCTTTGCAGCCGGTGTTTGCGGCTATGGGCAAGAACCTTGTCTATATGGGCACTGCCGGGGCAGGGCAAAAGGCCAAGGCATGTAATCAGATTGCCATTGCCGGAGCGCTGGCCGGGGCTTGTGAGGCGTATGCCTACGCAAAGGCTTCGGGCATAGATTTGGAAAAAACCTATCAGGCAATATCTGCTGGCGCTGCCGGCAGCTTCCAAATGAGCAATGTGGTGCGCCGGGGGCTGGATGGCGACTTTGCGCCGGGCTTCATGCTGAAACATTTTGGCAAGGATTTGGCCATCGGTACGGAAACCTCCGCCGCCTATGGCACGGCCTTGCCGGTGCTGGGACAGGTGCTCAGCGAAGTACGGCAGATGGAACGGCAAGGCGAGGGCGATAAAGGCACACAGGCGCTGCTGAAATATTATGGGATTGAGTAACAGGATGAAAAAAGAGGGTGTTGCACGTTTTGTGCAACACCCTCTTTTGGTTCCACGTATGCGGATTGCTGCGGTACAGGCGACCAACCTGTACCGCTATGCATAAATGAAATCCTATCGCTACTATGATTATAGCATAATGCATATAAAAATGCTATAATCATTTTGCTGTGCTCTCCTCAGCGGAAGGAGGTGCATAAGATGGATTCCTATCGCTATTTCCTTGAGTTCTTGCTTTCTGTAATAGCAAGTTTCTTGGCAAATTACCTGTTTTCCGTGCTGATGAAGTAAGTACAGTCATTAGTAAGCACCTCGGGCAAAGACCAGCCGCATGAGGGAGAAAAGCCGTTTCTTAGTGAAGCGGCTTTTCGTGTCTTTAGCGTAATTTTTCTTTTAACAGTTCTATCAGGTAGTCTGTATGGATGCGTTTTCCTTCCTCGTTGAGGTGGTATTCTGTATCGTAGAACATCTCGGCATCGTAGAGGCAGTCGGTATAATTGCCGAGAATTTCTACATCGTGTTCATGGTAGAATTTTTCTATGGCATGGATACCGTCTAAATCTTTGCCTGTAAATTCTTTTTCTTTCCAAAGATAGCTTGGCCAGGCGGCGTAGACTTTGATGCCGTTTCCTTGACAGTACATAAGGAAATTTTCTAATTCCTGTTGGGCATCAGTAGTTAGTGGGGGACTTTTAAAGACCGTTGGAGAGATTTTATTCCTTAAAGTGTCTGCAGGTGTCATTTCTTCAATATGGTTGTTGGTCATATCGCCGTTGCTGTTGAGGTATTTGCTATCGTAACCATCTTTTTCAGGTACTTTAGGCGGATAGAGTTGTTGGTAGGTAGCTTTTAGAAGCTCACGGGGAGTCAGCTGGGTTATGAAGCTGATTTTACTATCCAATGGCATTGCGTGGAAAACATCTGGGGCATATCCTAATATGTATTGCACATAATTGGATTCGAAGGATGTGTGGCTGAGTTCATAAAACCGATATTCAAGGGGGAGAATGACGATATCTCCCTTTTTTAAATATTGCCTGACGTGATGTATCGTATATAAATTTAAACTAGCTGCAACACCGTAATTAACGGTGGGAATGTGTAGCTCTCTTTCAATGCGTTCTGTGTCTACGCCAAAGAGAGAGTTAGAGCCTGAGATAAAGATAAGTTTTGGCTGTTTAATAGAACTGGCATAGGTGTTTTTGACTTGATACCAGCCGTGGAAATTCTTTTGTGAACTGATAGGTACGCTCAGATTTATATAGAATAATAGAAGATGGATTGTTAGACCGGCTAGTATGGCACTTATAAAGATAGCCAGATACTTTCGATAAAATTTCAACTTTTAGCCCCCTTTTTAGAATTGGAAATAGAGAAATTCGGATTCAATATGACCGATAGCCAGCAGGGTGAAAGCTAAAGCTAAACCAAGTACACCTGCCAGAGCTTCCAAACGCCGAGGGCGATTGTGGAGCGTTGTTAGCAGCGTTTGTGGATTGGGGCAAAGGGCGAGAACCAAGCTGAGCATACATAAAGATAATACAATATTGAACAGGGAGCCAGGGATAGACCATTTTATAAATTCTACGCCGTAATTGCTGAGAAAAGCTAAATGTTTTTCATAAAAGCCGCCGTTGGGCAGGCAAATTTGATGTATATCGGTCATGGCAGTCAGCACCGCTACGGCATGGCTGCTGCTGTCTGCCCGGAAGAATACCCAGCAGACAACCACGCAGAGAAAGGTTATTGCCCAGTTTATTCCCTGTGGCAGATTGATTTTCAGCCTGCGCCATTGATGGTTAATCATGAGGAAAAGTCCATGCA
Source organism: Selenomonas sp. (assembly GCA_017940705.1). The sequence goes on from JAGAYB010000268.1 coordinate 2,596, forward strand.
GGCCGCCCCAGATAATGAACGTCCAGCCGGCTCCGTGCCACAGGCCGATAATCAGCATACTGGCAAAGAGATTGCGCATTTTCTTTACTTCCCCATGGCGGTTGCCGCCCATGGGGATATAGAGATAGTCCTTTACCCATGCGCCTAAGGTCATGTGCCAGCGGCGCCAAAAGTCGATAATGCTTGTGGCTTGATAGGGAGAATTGAAGTTGACGGGCAATTTCAGATTAAACATCAGGCCAAGTCCGATAGCCATTTCACTGTAGCCGGAGAAGTCGAAGTACAGCTGAAAGGTGTAGCTGATAGCACCAATCCAAGCCTCCAGAAAAGTGAGACTGTCCGCTCTGGCAAATACGTCACTCACAATAGGGGCAAGGTTATCGGCAATAAGCACCTTTTTGATAAGCCCCATGGCAAACAGCGTCAGCCCCAAGGCGGCGTTTTCAATATTGATATGGAAAGTTTCCGCTGCCGTGAACTGGGGCAGCATTTTTTTGTGATTGATAATCGGCCCGGCAATCAGATGGGGGAAGATGGTGACAAATTCGCAATAGGTGAGGAAGTCATGCTTGGCGGCTTCACCACGGTAGGCATCTACAAGATAAGCGGACTGAGTAAAGGTGAAGAAGGAAATGCCCAATGGCAGGATGATGTGGGGCAGGTCAAAATTGCTGCCACTTATGTCATTGACGGTGGACAGAAAGAAATCTGTGTATTTGAAATAACCCAACAAAGCTATGTTGCTGATAAGGCCAATGACAAGCCAGAATTTATGGCGCTGTCTTTGGCCGATTTGTCTGCCGATAAGATAATTAAAGGTGATGGAGGCAAACAGCAGAGGAACGTAGTGGAAATCCCAATAGCCATAAAAAATAAAAGAGGCCAGCACTAAGATGAAGGTAGCGGCACGGTGACTTATATATCTGGCTGTCAGGAAAAAACTGGCAAAAACGATGGGGAGATAGACGAAGATAAAGGGATACGAGTTAAAAAGCACGAGAAAAACCTCCTTGTAAAATGCAATCAGCTTTTATTATATATCCCGAAACGGTTAATATCAATATTATTATCCTAATTGGATAATAATAAAATACACTATCGTACTCTGATTATAGGGAGGGATAGCGTATGTTTGGTGAAAGACTAAGGAATTTGCGTGAACATCAGGAGTTGTCCCAAGGAGAGGCAGCTCAGAAGCTAGGCATTATACAGAACACATATAGCCGTTATGAACGTGGTATTCGTGAGCCTGATTACGATACACTGAGGAAGATAGCCAATTTCTTTGGGGTGTCTATAGATTATTTGCTGGGTAATGATGACCCGTCTATTGAGGAAGATTTGACAGACTTAGAGAATATACTGATGAATGGGCGTTACACAATATACGCGCATTTCCCTACGGATGATGAACGGGAAATGCTACGGGATATGCTGCGTGTGCTTTATCGCCGGAAATAAGCCAAGAGGCTGATGTATAAATGATTTTTCACTTATACATCAGCCTCTTGCTGTTTAGGGCGTATTGCTTAATCCTTGCGGATAAAATCTGCGATTGTTTTTCTTAATGGTTTTTCAGCCTGCGCGGCGGCCTGTGTTTGTCCGATGGCTTCTGCCAGTCCGGGGATGTGTTTGTTGGGCTGGGCATGGTGCATGGGGGCGGCGTCAGCGGCATTGATGGTGGAAAGGGTAGGTACGC
>JAGAYB010000269.1 GCA_017940705.1 Selenomonas sp.
GTTTATCTTATCGCATTCAGCTTAGCTTGTCAACATCTTTTTTAGAAAATTTTCAAAGCTTTTTAGGTCATCGCCAAAGCTCCTTACCTGTCAGGGATTTATGAGCTTTGCAGTGCCTTGTCTGTCAGCGACTTGTATTATGATACACGAGTTATATGCTGCTGTCAACACCGTTTTAGAAAAAAGATAAAAATATTGTCAAGCCTATTCACCTTGCGGTATAATGGGTCAACAAGAGAAAAGGAGTTGATAGCATGATTTCCACCCGTGGACGTTATGCCCTGCGTGTTATGCTGGACTTGGCCGAAAATGAAAACGGTAAATACATTCCCCTCAAAGATATAGCCGCCCGTCAAGAAATTTCCAAAAAGTATTTGGAGATTATCGTCAAGGATTTGGTCGGCAGCGGCCTTCTCATCGGTGCCAGTGGCAAAGGCGGCGGTTATAAACTCTGCCGTGCCCCTGAGGAATACACTATCGGTGAGATCATTGAACTGATGGAAGGTTCTCTGGCGCCTGTAGCCTGTTTGTCTGATGCAAATTATGACTGCCAGCGGCAAAAAATCTGTAAGACCCTTCCTCTCTGGACAGAATACCAGCAAATGGTTCACAATTTCTTTTATCAGAAGAAATTAAGCGACCTGCTTTAATAAAAAGGCGATGCCCGAGCACTAAACCTCTGGCATCGCCTTTTTATGTATATTGTGTATTTAGAGAGTGAGCCTTAATCGTTGAACAATTCTGTTGAAAGGTATCTGTCACCTGTATCGGGAAGCAAGGCCACAATATTCTTGCCCTTAAATTCCGGACGCTTGGCTAATTGCACGGCAGCAGCCAGAGCTGCACCGGCGGAAATGCCGACCAAAACACCTTCGCTATGAGCAAACTGGCGGCCATATTTGAAGGCATCCTCGTTACTGATGGGCAGGACCTCATCATAAATCTTGGTGTCCAGCGTTTCCGGCACAAAGCCTGCGCCAATGCCCTGAATCTTATGAGGGCCCGCCGTCCCCTTGCTGAGTACCGGCGAACTTTCCGGCTCTACCGCAGTTATATGTACATCAGCCTTCTGCTTTTTCAGATAACGGCCTACGCCCGTAAGCGTGCCGCCCGTACCTACACCTGCTACAAAGGCATCGACTTTGCCATCCGTGTCCTGCCAGATTTCCGGGCCGGTAGTGGCTTCATGAATAGCCGGGTTAGCCTGATTGGTAAACTGCGAAGGGATAAACGCATTCGGCGTTTCCTGCGCAAGCTCTTCAGCCTTGGCAATAGCCCCTTTCATGCCCTTGGAACCATCGGTCAATACAATCTGGGCACCGTAAGCCTTTAAGAGGTTACGGCGTTCCACGCTCATGGTTTCCGGCATGGTCAAAATAGCCTTATAGCCGCGGGCTGCAGCAAAGCTGGCCAGACCGATACCTGTATTACCGCTGGTGGGTTCGATAATAACCGTATCTTTGGTGATTTTGCCTTCCTTTTCCGCCTGCTCAATCATCGCCTTGGCAATGCGGTCCTTGACGCTGCCAGCCGGGTTCAGGTATTCCAGCTTGACAAAAATATTAGCCTGCAAATCATTAGCCTTGATAAAGTTATTCACCTTAAGCAGCGGCGTATTGCCGATTAGTTCCGTCACACTGTTATAAATCTTTGCCATTATAATTTCCTCCTTGTTTTATTTAGCTGCAGCAAACCCTTTTTCGAGGTCTGCAATAATATCATCAATATGTTCCGTGCCAATGGACAGACGGATAGTGCTCTGGGAAATGCCCTGGTCGGCCAGTTCTTCGTCCGTCAGCTGGGAATGCGTCGTAGAGGCCGGATGAATGACGAGGCTCTTAACATCAGCCACATTGGCGAGCAGGGAGAAGATTTCCAGATTGTCGATAAACTTCCAGGCTGCTTCTTTGCCGCCCTTAATTTCAAACGTAAAGATGGACGCACCGCCATTCGGGAAATACTTTTCATAAAGGGCATGGTCAGGATGATCCGGCAGGGATGGATGGTTGACCTTCGCCACCTGCGGATGCTTGCTTAAAAATTCCACAACTTTCTTTGTGTTTTCCGCATGGCGTTCCAAACGCAGGGACAAAGTTTCCACGCCCTGCAACAACAGGAAAGCATTGAACGGGGAAATCGCACCGCCCAGGTCACGCAGAAGAATGGCCCTTACATAGGTTACAAAGGCAGCCGGGCCGGCAGCCTCAGCAAAAGATACGCCATGATAGCTCGGGTTCGGGTCAGCAATGCCGGGATAGTTGCCGCTGGCCTTCCAGTCAAAGCTGCCACCGTCCACGATTACGCCGCCCAAGGTCGTGCCATGACCGCCGATAAACTTCGTAGCCGAATGTACCACGATGTCCGCCCCATGCTCCAGCGGACGAATGAGGTACGGCGTGCCGAATGTATTGTCAATGACCAAGGGCAGGCCATGTTTATGAGCAATTTCCGCAATGGCATCTATATCGGGAATATCGCTATTAGGATTGCCCAAAGTTTCCAGATAGATGGCTCTGGTGTTTTCCTTGATAGCCCCTTCCACCTCGTCAAGATTGTGCGCATCGACAAAGGTAGCTTCCACGCCAAACTCCGGCAGCGTATGCGCCAGCAGATTGTAGGTACCGCCGTAAATGGTTTTCTGTGCTACGATATGACCGCCATTTGCAGCCAAGGCCTGAATGGTATAAGTTATAGCTGCCGCACCGGAAGCAACCGCCAAAGCTGCCGTGCCGCCTTCCAGAGCGGCGATGCGCTTTTCCAAAACGTCCTGCGTGGAGTTCGTCAGACGGCCATAGATGTTGCCTGCATCGGCCAGGCCAAAACGGTCGGCTGCGTGCTGGCTGTTGCGGAATACATAAGAAGTGGTCTGGTAAATAGGTACTGCACGCGCATCGGATGCCGGGTCCGGCTGTTCCTGTCCTACATGCAGCTGCAAGGTTTCAAATTTGTACTGGCTCATAAATAAAATCCCCTTTCATCATCAAGCAAAAAGAGGTTCCAAAAGCTCCCTTTAATCCAAGGGTCTTGCTTCTGGA
>JAGAYB010000270.1 GCA_017940705.1 Selenomonas sp.
AAATGCCCTGTGGGTAGAAGATATCTCCATCACCACCAAAGGTGTGCAGAAGCTCTGTCTGGACGGTGTGGATGTCGACCGTCTCAAGGGCAAAAATGTCCTGCTGCTGGATGACGTCATCAGCACCGGCGGCTCTATGAAGGCGCTCACCGAGCTCACGGAAAAAGCCGGCGGCAAGGTCATCGGCGAAGCCTGCGTGCTGGCAGAAGGCGATGCAGCCAAGCGTTCGGATATCATTTTTCTGGAAGCTCTGCCCCTGTTTGACGCAGAGTAAACAACCTTATAAACCGCTAAAAGCAGTGAACCGGACGGCTCACTGCTTTTCTTATTCCTTAATTTCCCGAATGACGACCTTTTCATCATTATCAATGTTCTGCAACTGTACGCTGACCACTTCCCGTGATGAGGTGGGAACGTTCTTGCCCACAAAGTCGGCTCTGATGGGCAATTCCCGATGGCCTCTGTCCACCAATACAGCCAGCTGAATGGTTTTGGGACGGCCATTGTCGATAATGGCATCCAGCGCCGCCCGGATAGTACGGCCGGTATAGAGTACATCATCCACCAGCACTATGGTCTTGCCTGTGATATCCACGGGCAGTTCCGTGGGGCGCACGATGGGCTGATAAGCCAGTGTTGACAAGTCATCACGGTACAAGGTGATGTCCAGTACGCCTACCGGCGGCTGCTGGCCTTCGATTTTGGCGATATTTTCTGCCAGACGTTCGGCAATCGGTACACCTCTGGTGCGAATCCCCACCAGCACGATATTTTCTACCCCTTTGTTCTTTTCCACGATTTCATGGGAAATACGTGTAAGCGCCCGGCGGATTCCCTCTGAATCCATAAGCACCGCCTTTTCGACAAATTCCGGCATAAGCTCCCTCCTCATTATAAAAACATTTATTTTCTAGCCATTTTATTGCGCAGCCCCGTCAGGATTTTTTCCATATCCTGAGGCAGCGGCGCCGTGAAGGTCATTTCTTCTTTGGTAACGGGATGCGTCAGCGTAAGCGTCAGGGAGTGCAAAGCCTGTCCCTTGATGGCAAAGGGAGAACCCTTCTTCGGCCCGTACTTGGGGTCATTTACCAAAGGATGGCCGATGCTGGTCATGTGTACCCGTATTTGATGGGTACGCCCTGTTTCCAGCTGACATTCCACCAGCGTGTACTCGCCAAAACGCTCCAATACCTTGAAGTGAGTCACCGCCGGCTTGCCATTTTCCCGGACAATGGCCATTTTCTTTCTATCCGTGGGATGCCGGCCGATATCACCTTTGATGATTCCGGCCTCTTCCCTGATGTTGCCATGGACGATGGCCCGGTAAATGCGATGAGCAGTTTTCGTGCTGATTTGCTGCGCCAAATCAAGATGGGCCGCATCATTTTTGGCACAGACAAGCACACCAGAAGTGTCCTTATCCAAGCGATGCACAATTCCCGGACGGATTTCCCCGTTTATCCCCGAAAGGTCATGACAGTGGTACAGCAGGGCATTTACCAGCGTGCCTGTGCTGACCCCGGCAGCCGGATGTACCACCATGCCCCGCGGCTTATTTACGACGATGATATCCTTGTCCTCGTAGAGTACATCCAAGGGAATATCCTCCGGCACCACGCTGATGGTCTCGGCCTCAGGCATAGCCAGCGTCACCGTCTCACTGCCGCGCAGTTTATAATTTGCCTTGCGTATATGTCCATCCACCAGCACCGCGCCCTTGTCAATGAGCTTTTGAATATGGGAACGGGATAATTCCGGCTGCATCTCCACAAGGAACACATCCACACGTTTCCCTGCCTCTGCTGCCTTGTATGTAACCTGCTTATCCATCATTCATCCGTTTCCTTTATCTTGTAAAGAATTGCATAAATCATGCTGACTACGCCCAAAACGATAGCCACATCAGCAATGTTAAACACCGGCCAGATGCGAAAGTCAAAAAAGTCTATCACCAGTCCGCTGCGAATACGGTCGATAAGGTTGCCCACCGCCCCGGACAGCAGCGCTATACAGCCATAGTGAAAATAGCCGCACTGACGCTTCAGCCACGGGTAATAATAGAAAAACGCAGCAATCATTGCTGCGCCGGCCAGTATAAAGAACCAACTTTGGTGAGGAAATATCCCAAAAGCCGCGCCCGGATTCAACACATAGGTAATGTGAAAAATCCCGTCAATCAGGGGAATACTCTCCCCCGGCAACATCGTTGTCTCTACAAAAAACTTTACTGCCTGGTCTACGGCCAGCAGTATAAAAAACAATCCCCAAGCCATTTACGCGCTCTTAGTCCTCCTCTTTGTTTTCCTCTGCGTCCCTGTTGTCTGCCTGCTCCTGATGGTCAGCCAGTGCTTTCTGCAAAGCCTCAGCCTGTGTCCCCTGTGCCCGGGCCTGACGTTCATCTTTTTCAGGGTCGGGAATCTCCGCCAGCGTCTCATTGATAATCGTCAGCTCAGATTCCATTGTCACCTTGATTTTCCGCAGGAAGTGGTTTTTCTCGCGTACCAGCCTGTCATACTCACTCACGATAGCCCGTACCTTGTTTCTGGCATCTTCAATCATCCGGGCAGCTTCCATTTCCGCTTCCTGCAGCTTGTTCTGGCACTCCTTGCTGGTGTTTTCCCGCATTTCCTCAGCATTGCTGCGCGCATTGCTGGTGACTTCCTCGGCAGTCTTCTGGGCTACCAGCAGGGTGTCCTTCAGATTCTTTTCCAGCTGCTGGTACTGTTCATTATCCTTCTGCGACCGGGCTAACTCCTCCTTCAAGCGGTCATTTTCCCGGAACAGTTTTTCATAATCATTTACAACCTTGTCAAGGAAATCATCTATCTCATCCTCGTTATAGCCACGGAAGCTGCGCTTGAAATCCTTGTTATGTATGTCCATTGGTGTAAGCAAAATTATTATCCCCTATCTGTTTGATGCGATTCTTCGCCTTATTTTTCAATATCACCTATATTATCATATTTTTAGAAAAAAAACCATACTGATATATACTCAGACACATAAATGGCGGCTCCTTGGAGCCGCCACCTGAACTGTCACATTCTCATTTAATATCCCGTTCATTTATAGAAGCGATATTGGTATATTTGCCATCTTCCGAGTTATGCAGCTTGATTTTCCCTGCACGCAGGAGCTGCGCAGCTTTTTTATAGTTTTCCGACTGTCTGTCAAAACCATCAATATGCCAGTCACTCACAGGCTTGACGTCAATGACACCCTTTTTCACATCTTTGATGTAGCGGATGGTCATGTTGCGGATAGTCCCCTCTGTTTCACCAAAGGCTTCAATGCTTGTCCACAGCTGTTTAAACTGACGGCCGGCAAAAATGCCGTTCTTGGCGGTGAGCTGGTTCATGCGGTAAGCATTCATCCCCAACTTGATTGTGTCGTTGTCCTCAATAAGCTGCCCTGTACGTTTCAGCCGCAGGTCTTTGATGCGCTTGCCTGCCGGTACCGTCAGGTCGATGCTGTAGGTCACGCCGCCGAAAATGTCATTGGTGCTGTACTTGGTTGCGCGGCGTGCCGGATTATAGCTGGGGGCAATATCTCCCGGCTGCTTTTGATTGAAATAGGCCGCCGCCCATTCCATATAGGTGCGTAAGTCCTTGCCGCTCACTTCATAAACCGTGGTCTCACCGCCGGTGTACTGATAGTTAAAGGCAATGTCCTTGCGGCGCACCGGCCCCACAGCCATCTGTGCATTGTCACGGCTGATGATAACGGAAGTTACATCAGCGCCGCTGTAGTGAAGCTGTACTTCATTGAAGAAATTGGTCAGGGGCGTGTCCGCCACCTGCACTTCGCTGATGCCCGGCATGGAATCCTGCGGTACCATGTTCATCCCTTTGACCTTGCCGATTTCCTCATTGGCTGTCTTACGCGCCGCAGCATGGAAAGGTGCCAGCAATTTTACGAGTTTCTTGTCGCTGGCATAATTTTTCATCGGAATGGTTTTGGCCGTCTTGGCGGCAACTTCCCAGCCCTCCCCCTTGCGTTTCAAGGTCAAATCAATACGGGTGAGGACTTTTCCGTATTTATACGGCTCGGAAATCAGCACACCATTTACGATAGCACTGGGTACATCCTTATGCATGTGCCCTGCGACAATGGCCGTAAGTTCAGGATTGGCCTTGGCTACATCCGTAACGCTGGTATCGGGAATATTATTTTCATTTTCCAGTCCCATGTGCATAACGCCAATCAAAATATCAGCCTTGCCCTGCAATTCTTCGATGGCCTTGCGCGTTTCCCTGGTGGGGCTCTTTACGGTTACGCCTTGCAGATGGTCTGTGTCCTTTTCAAATTCGGTAATCATCGGCGTATTTATGCCGATGATGCCCACCTTTACTCCGCCTTTCTCCACGACAGTGCTGGCCGGCAGATAGCGCCGCCCGTCATTGAAGTAGACATTGCCGCACAAAGACTGCCCCTTGAACTGATCCGTTACATGCTTTAACACATCAAGGCCAAAGTTGAACTCATGATTGCCCATGGTCCATGTGTCATAGCCCATTTCATTCATCGCCACAATCATGGGCTGTTTGGGTTTGGTATTGAACTGCTCCACGCTGTTGTCCTGAATGGAATCTCCACAATCCACCAGAATGACATTGGGGGTTTCTTTTCTAATTTCTTTGATGGCCGTATACAGCTGTACCAGACTGCCGGAGCGATCCTCCGTATCAGTAGCGTAATCCCATGGCATAAAGCGGCCATGCACATCGCTTGTCCCCAGAATGGTCAGCTTCACCGTGTCTCCCGTGGCCGCCAGAGCCTTCACACAGGACAGCCCGTCAAAAGCAACCGTCACACCGCCTGCCATCAGCAGCTGCAAAAATTTCCTTCTGCTCAACATAAATGCTCATACCTCCTGAAATTTTTACCATAGCC
>JAGAYB010000271.1 GCA_017940705.1 Selenomonas sp.
TATCCTGCAAAAAATGGAATTTGGCGACGGCTGCAGCCGTTATGAAGTCAATACCACAGACCCTTCGGAGCATCATCATCATCACCTTATCTGCACAAGCTGCGGCAAGGTGACGGAATTTGAAGATGACCTGCTGGAGGAGCTGGAAGGTGATATTCAGAATAAGATGGGCTTTAAGGTTCTCAATCATCAGGTGAAGTTTTACGGTACGTGCAAGGAGTGCCAAGACAAAAATTGAAGGTAAGAACGTTTACCCTGAACTCAAAAAAAGAAATAATCTCCAAAATCACCCGGGAAGTGCTGACACTGTTCAAGGTAGAAGTGGTGGGCCGGGAAGGGGAAGCAGATTTTGCACAGTTGTCGGTGGTGAATCACCGGCAGGAAGTACCGGCAGGTGCTCGTGAGGGGGCAAAGGTTTGCATGGAAACCACGCTGATGCTCTTTTCGGGGGATGGCAGCCTTAAAAGCTATACGCGCAGGGAGTTTGGCAAGGAGGATGAGCTGGAACGGGCGGCGGTAAACCGCACTATCAAGCTGAATCTTTACCGGATTTTCTGTGAGGAGCTTGGGTACGCGCCGGCGCCCTGGGGCATTCTCCACGGCGTTCGCCCCACCAAAATCGTCCACCGCTGGATTGAGTACGGCATGGATGAGGAGTCTATTGTCAAGCGTTTGATGACGGACTTTGCCTGCAGCGAGGCCAAGGCGCGCATTATCACGCCGATGGCGTTCCGTCAGCTGCCCTTCCTCAGGACTTCGGACGAAAAGACCATCAGCATCTATGTGGGGATTCCCTTTTGCCTGACGCGCTGCCTGTACTGTTCATTTCCGGCTAACGTGTTGCCGGGGCCGAAAAAGCTGGCCGAGTTTATGGCGGTGCTGAAAAAGGATATTGAGGCGGCCAGACAGGCAGTGATGCGGCACGGCTTCAAAGTGCAAAACATCTATGTGGGCGGCGGTACGCCAACGGCTTTGCCGGATGAGGAGTTTGCCGCGATGCTTAAATGGGTGTATGCTGCCTTTTACCGGAAGGATTTGGCTGAGTTTACCGTAGAGGCCGGGCGGCCTGACAGCATTACTCCGGCAAAAATTGCCGCCATGCGTGAGTTTAAGGTCACAAGGGTCAGCGTCAATCCCCAGACCATGCAGGCGAGGACACTCAAGGTCATTGGCCGCCGGCACACGCCGGAGGACGTGGTGACGATGTACAAGGCCTTACGGGAGGCCGGTATCCCCCATATCAATATGGATTTGATTTTGGGGCTGCCGGGAGAGACCGCCAAGGACGTTGCTGATACCATGGCAAAGGTCACGGCGCTTAATCCCGATGACATCACCTTGCATGCACTGGCGCTGAAGCGCGGCTCACGGCTGAAACTCATTATGGAGGAACGCCATGTGGAGCTGCCCGGGACCGAGGAAACACGCAGGATGGCGGAGACAGCCATGGACTGTATTGACAAGCATGGTTATAAGCCGTATTATCTTTATCGTCAGGGCTATATGGCCGGTGACCTGGAAAATATCGGCTGCTGCCATGCTGGCGCCGAAGGGATGTATAACATCCAGATTATGGAAGAACATCAGACCATTATCGGTATCGGCGGTTCAGCGACTACCAAGGTGGTGGATTTTGCCCGCAAGCGGATGAAATCATCTTTTAATGCCAAGGACTTGGTTACATATCTGCGTGATGTGGATATATATATTGATAAACGTAGGGCTCTTCTGGAGGAAGCCTATGGAAAGCAGGGGGAATTTAGCGAATGTTGACCAATGCCCCAAGAGGGACAAAAGATATTCTGCCCGACACAGTTGGACAGTGGACTTATGTTGAGGAAAAAATCAGGGACTTGTGCGCCCGTTACGGTTACAAAGAAATCCGTACGCCGATGTTTGAGCATACGGAGCTTTTTCATCGCGGTATCGGTGAAGGTACGGACGTGGTGGACAAGGAAATGTATACCTTCACCGACAGAGGTGACCGCAGCATTACCCTGCGTCCGGAGAACACGGCTTCGGCGGTGCGTGCCTATCTGCAGAATAAGCTCTACGGTGACAGCAGTCTGGTAAAACTCTTTTACATCGGCTCCATGTTCCGCTATGACCGTCCGCAGGCAGGCCGCATGCGCGAATTCCATCAATTCGGTGTTGAAGCTCTGGGTGAGTCCAATCCGGCGGTGGATGCCGAAATCATCATGCTGGCGATGGACTTGCTCGGCGGTCTGGGACTCAAGGACCTCAAACTGTCCCTGAATTCCGTGGGCTGTCCGAAATGCCGCCCGGTCTACCGCAAGGTATTGCAGGACTTCTTCCGCGACAAGCTGGCTGATTTGTGTGATGACTGTAAGGACCGCTTTGAGCGCAGCCCGCTGCGTATCCTCGACTGCAAGGCAGATGCCGATAAGCCTTATATGGCTGACGCGCCGCAGATTACGGACTGTCTCTGTGAGGAATGTCAGGAACACTTCCACAAGGTACAGCATTTCCTGACGGAAGCCGGCGTGGAATTTGAACTCGATGCCCGTCTGGTGCGCGGCCTTGATTATTACACCAAGACCGCCTTTGAGATAAAATATCCGCCGCTTGGTGCGCAAAGCGCCGTAGCAGGCGGCGGCCGCTACGATGGCCTCATTGAGGAAATCGGCGGAAGTCCCACCCCGGCGGTGGGCTTTGCTACCGGTTTGGAGCGTGTCCTTTTGGCTCTGGAGAAACAAAATCTCCTGCCGGAAATGGATAGCAAGACCGATGCCTTCGTGGTTGCTCTGGGGGATGTTGCGCAGGGCGCAGCCTTCAAGCTGCTGACGAAACTGCGTCAGGCAGGATTCAAAGCCGGTATGGACTATGCGGGCCGGAGCATGAAGGCCCAGATGAAGCAGGCAAATAAGGCAAATGCCCGTTTTGCCTTAATCATCGGTGAAGATGAAGTCAAGGAAGCTTGCGTACAGCTCAAGGACATGGAAAAGAGCGAGCAGCAGAAAGTTTCTTTTGATAATATTGTTGATGTGTTATCTGAGGTGAAAGGTTAATGGAAACATTGCAAGGCA
>JAGAYB010000042.1 GCA_017940705.1 Selenomonas sp.
CAACTACAGCATGCCCCGTCACGATATCATCATCAAAATTCCCGTAGGCGTAGCCTATGACAGCGACCTGCAAAAAGTCGAGGACGTAACGCTGGAGGTTGCCCGTCAGGTACTCACCGACCTCGATGAAAAGCTGGACGATGAAAGACAGCCCTCCGTGCGTTTTTTCAACTTCGGCGACAGCAGCATTGATTTCAACGTCCTGCTCCACTCCGCCAACTTTGATAGTCAGTTCCGCCTGAAACACGAATTCATCAAAGCCCTCACCGCCCGATTCCGGCAGGAAGGCATTGAAATTCCCTTCCCCATTCGTACAGTTATCAAACAAAATCAATAAACCTTTATCTTGGGGGTTAAAATATAAAAACCACCATATACGGTATTTTCTTATCCACAGATTGACGCAGCAGCAATCTGTGGATAACTTTTTTCCGCCCCTGTTACAGCGCCTGATTCACGCTTTATCCTTGTGGATAAGTACGGGGATAATGCCGCCACTACAACAACATATAGTATTTTCCATTGACTTAGCGCCATACATATTGTATAATTTTCGTAGATTCACCGCTAAAGGCGATGAAAGCTCAACAAATACCGCAAGGTCTTATACATACTATTATTTTTTAAGGACAGGTGATTATCATGATGGTAAATGATGTTGCTGTAACCATCGATGGACTGACAGACGTTTCCGAACAGGAAATCGTAAATTACATCGGTTATGTGGAAGAACAAACCAACGAACGTGTCAACGAACTGACTTTAACTCCGGCCGCTGACGGTCAGATTCATTTAGATTATGTGCTCCAGCCCCAGAAATTCGAGCGTATCCGCCGTATCACCGGCTACCTCGTGGGCACTATCGACCGCTGGAATGACGCCAAGCAGGCCGAGGAACACGACCGGGTAAAACACACGGCTGCACACTACGCATGAAAATACGCATAGCAGGAATCGTGGATGATTCCATTGTTGACGGGGACGGCCTTAGACTTTCAGTCTTCACTCAGGGTTGTCCCCATCATTGTGTCGGCTGTCAAAATCCCGACACCCATTCTGCTGGCGGCGGTCATGACGAGGACACGGAAAACATCTTAGCCCGGATAGATGCCAACCCTCTCCTCACCGGCATAACCTTCAGCGGCGGCGAACCCTTTCTCCAGCCAGCCCCCCTCACACGCCTGGCCAAAGAGGCACACAAACGCGGCTTGGACGTCTGGAGCTATACCGGCTATACTTTGGAAGAATTGCTGGCCAAAAAGAACCCGGCCATCGACGCCCTGCTGCGGGAACTTGACGTTCTCGTAGACGGCCCCTACGAAGAACGCCTCCGCGATTTAACCCTCAACTTCCGCGGCTCCAGCAATCAGCGTATCATCGATATGAACGCCTTCCGCAAGACCGGTAAGATTCGTACATTGGAGTTCTAATACGTAGTACGCCGGCAGCGGTCATGCTTGCCCCACGGCGCTCGGCGCTCGCTAAAAAATCTCCTTTGCCCCTTAATTAAACATGTCTAAAAGTCAAAACTCGCTGCGCTCAAACAGCAGACTTTCAGCCATGATATTAAGGTCGGCAAAGGAGATTTTTCTTTACGCTCATCCGCCTGACGCTCCGCCAGGCAAGCCTGACCGCTGCCGGCTAGTTGATAATTTTATATAACAGCGACAAATTACAACATACTTATAACGCCATTGTTCCAGTTTTTCCTTAGGCAAAACTTCCACTCGGCATTTCATTTCCTTTGGCGTGGAGATTGGCAGTTGTCCTAAGCGCCGCGTATGACGGTCAGCGTGAAGAAAATTATTTTTGCCCACAACATAAAAAACGCAAAGCACTTTTGTCTGAACACGGTGAGTTTAAGTGCTTTGCGTTTTATCGTTGGCAAAAATAATTTTTAGCTGACCGTCATAGCATAGCGTGGACAACTGTCAATCTCCACGCCAGCGCCACCTAAAACAAGTCCTATTATTTCACCACCAGCACCGGGCATTTAGCCTGTTCCACAATATACTGACTGACGCTGCCCAACAGCACGCCTTTAACAATCCCCAGTCCCCGGCTGCCCATGATAATCAAATCAATATCATTAGACGAAGCAAAATCCAAAATCACCACAGCCGGTGACCCGGTTTCCGAAAACGCTTCCTTCTCAATCCCCGACGGCACCATCTCCATAGCCCTGTCCAGAATGACATTGCCTGCCTTAGTAACGGCTTCCAGAATCGCATCAGACAAGCAGGCGTTAATCGCCAGCTGGTTGATATTGGCCACATAGAGGAAATTCAGCTTGGCCTCACAAGCCTCTGCCATAGCAATAGCCTCTGTCACAGCGCGGTCAGAACCTTCCGAACCATCCACCGGTACAAGAATATTTTTCATCATAAGGATTACCCCCCTGCCGTAAATTCAGCACATTATCTACTTTACCACCACAACGGACACCTTGGCACGCTCAATCAACTCCTGACTGACACTGCCGAAAATCAGCCCCTCCATTACGCCCAGACCACGGCCGCCCACGACAATGCAGTCATGACCGCCCTCCTCACAAAACTGCAGGATAGCCTCCACCGGTGTGCCCGTGCGCTGATGATACTCATAAGCAAAGCCATCAGGAATATATTTTTCTGCCATCTTTAGCGCCGCCTGCTCTTCATCACCCATAGACCCGGCAATGGAATCAGGCAGCCATGACTCCTCCTCAGCATCCGTATCCTTGTCAAAATAAGTCACATGCAATACATCAACATCTGCCCCGGTTATCTCGGCCAGTTTCACGGCAAAAGCCGCCGCCCTGCCAGCCCCTTCCGAAGCATCCATAGGCACCAATATACGGGCAAGCTTCCCCTCTGGCATATAAACATTCCTCCCCGTATTACTTTTATGTCTACTTATTTCGCTAAACCATATACAAAATCCTCCCCAAGCTGGCAGAAAATACATTGACATTCCTTAAAAGATAATGCTACACTAAATAGAACATTTTAACGCAAAAACATATCTTAATTTTATATTATATGTAAACCTATATATCAGGAGGCAGAGTTATGTCCAAAGAAAAAGCACCCAAACTCAATAATCAGGAAATAGTAAATTCCACCACCATCGCCGGAGTTTATCAGGCCGCCCGCAATCTGGAGGGCATTGTCAAAAAAACCGCCCTCATTCCCAGCGACTTTTTCTCCGAAATCTCCGGCAACGAAGTTTACCTCAAACCTGAAAACCTTCAGCACACCGGCGCTTTCAAGCTGCGCGGAGCTTACAATAAAATCAGCCAGCTCACCCCCGA
>JAGAYB010000272.1 GCA_017940705.1 Selenomonas sp.
CACCGATGGAGTTTATCCCCATTTTGGAGGAAACAAAGCTGATTATTCCTGTAGGCAAGTGGATTGTGGAGGAGGCCATCAAGACCTGCAAGAAATGGCGCAGGGTGGTGCCGGATTTCCGCGTGAGCATCAATCTTAGTTACGAGCAGATAAAGGATTTGTCCCTGCAAAAGTGTGTGGAAGAGTGTCTGGAACGCTATGACATGCCGGCTGACTGCATTGTACTGGAGCTGACAGAGAGCAAAATCGTTGCCGACTGGAGTTTCGTCAACAAGCAGTTTGATTCCTTCCGCAAGATGGGCATTGCCATTGCCATGGATGATTTTGGCACGGGCTATTCCTCGCTGGCATCCCTTAAAAACCTGTCCTGTGATATCGTAAAGATTGACAGGGAATTTGTGAAGAAGATACTGGAAAACGACTTTGACCGCCGCTTGGTGCAGTATGTGGTGGATTTGTGCCACAGCATTGGTATTCACTGCTGTATTGAGGGCGTGGAGGAGGAGGCCGAGTACGACCTGCTCACCAAGGAGTGCAAGGCAGACTCGATTCAGGGTTATCTTTTCGGTCACCCGGAAAGTGTCGAAGTATTTGAAGAGAAATTTTTACAACTGGAGAAAGAAAAATAATGTCAAGAAACAAAGAGCAAGAAGATATTTCGCTACTGGGCAACAAGCAGGTAAAATACCATTATGATTACTGCCCGGAAATTTTGGAAACATTTCAGAACAAACACCCGGAAAATGACTATTGGGTGAAGTTTAACTGTCCGGAATTTACGGCGCTGTGCCCGATTACGGGACAGCCGGACTACGCGACCATCTACATCAGCTATGTGCCGGGGGAAAAGATGGTGGAGAGTAAGTCCTTAAAGCTCTATCTGGTCAGCTTCCGCAATCACGGCGACTTCCATGAGGATGTGGTGAACGTCATCATGAAGGATTTGGTGAAGCTCATGGAGCCGAAATACATCGAAGTGTGGGGGAAGTTTCTTCCCCGGGGCGGCATATCCATCGACCCTTATGCCAATTACGGCAAGCCGGGTACCAAGTATGAAGAGCTGGCCTGGCACAGATTTGCCGAGCATGATATGGTAGCCATGGATAAAGTGGATAACCGCTAAATTGTAATCACCCTGTATCGTAGGAGGAGATTTCCGGTTGAAACGTCAAAAACGCATTGCTCTTGTAAATGATATAACCGGCTTTGGACGCTGTTCGGTGACGGTGGAACTGCCGCTAATCTCGGCCATGAAGATACAGGCCTGCCCGCTTCCGACAGCGATACTGTCGGTGCATACGGGCTTTGAGCAGCATTATCTTGATGATTATACGCAGCGTATGCAGCCCTATATGGACAGCTGGGAGAAAAACCGGCTGTCCTTTGATGGTATTTGCACCGGTTTTTTAGGCTCTGCTGAGCAGATTACGCTGGTGGAGGATTTTATCCGCCGCTTTAAAGCCCCTTATACCCGGGTGATGGTTGACCCGGTGATGGGGGATAACGGCAGGCTTTACAAATCATACAATATGGAAATGTGCGCGGAAATGCGCCGCCTGCTGGCTCACGCCGACCTGGTGACGCCAAATCTCACCGAGGCCTGCCTGCTGCTGAATATACCGTATCCCAAGGACGGCAAAATCAGTGATACGGAATTGGAGTATATGGCCAGTGAACTGGCCGCGCATGGGCCGTCACAGGTCATTATCACCGGTCTGCATGGTGACAGTACCGTGCGGAACTTCATCTATGAGGCCGGCCGGGGCAAGGCCATGTCCGTAGAAAAGGTCGGCGGCGACCGTTCGGGTACGGGAGATGCCTTTGCAGCCATCGTGGCCGGCAGCCTTATCAACGGGGAATCCTTGGAGCAGGCCGCTGTGAAGGCCGCCGAATTTATCAATAAATGCCTGAAATACGCCATGCAGCTGAATCTGCCATGGAATTACGGCATGCCGTTTGAGGAATATCTTAGGGAGCTGAAGTAATTGCTAGTCTATGCAACACATAAGGGTGGACGCTATCTTGCACTGCCGGAAAGCCTGCGGGAGCAGCCGGAAGGCCTGCGGAATCTCTATGTCAATATCACCAATGAATGTAACTGCGCCTGTACATTTTGCCTGCGCAATATGAAAAAAATGGCAGAGGAGTCCAGCCTGTGGCTGAAAAAACGGCCCAGTGCCGCAGAGCTGAAAGCGGCTCTTGATGAAGTGCCATGGGAATACATCAAGGAAGTGGTGTTTTGTGGTTTTGGCGAGCCGACCATGCAGCTATCCACGCTGACGGAACTGCTGCATTATGTGAAGGAAAAACATCCCGGCATGCCTACGCGCCTTAATACCAACGGCTTAGGCGAGCTGGAATACGGCCGGGAAATCGCCGCAGATTTTGCCGGGATTCTGGATACCATATCCATCAGCCTCAATGCCGCAAGTGCTGAGCGTTACTATGAGCTGACACGGGCTAAATACGGGCTGAAATCCTATGAGGCCATGCTGGACTTTGCCGAGCATAGCAAAAAGTATGTGCCTAATGTCGTGCTGACCATCGTTGACAAGGTGGAAGGCCCGGAGGAAATAGCCAAGTGCAGGGAAATCTGTGACCGGCGCGGTTTAAAACTGCGTGTCAGGGAATATGAGGATAGTTGACGGGCATAAAAATACCGCTGGAAGCAGGTGCTTCCGGCGGTATTTTTTATCATCTGTTGTCAGTCGTCACTTAATTTGCTGATGGTCAGCAGCAGGTCAATGCAGCGGACGTAGAGCCAGACCAGCGTGATAAGCAGGGAAAAGGCGCAGAGCCATTCGTATTCTTTGGGCAGGCCCTGAGTTACGGCTTCCTGAATCTGCTGATAATCAATGAACAGGCAGGCCGTAGCCAGACCGATAATCAACAGGTCTAAGCCAATGCCAATCAGACCGCCATTCATGAAACTGAAATCCACACCGAAGAAGTAGGACAGGACAAAGCGCAAAAGATAACCCAGCAGCAGGCCGAACAAGGCAATGCTTACACATTTGGTAAATTTGCCATCTACGGTGACAAGACCTTTGCTGAAAACTATCGCTGCAGCGATGGCTACCGTGAAGGTGAGTGCCACGGCCTGAACGACAACCCCCGGCAGGAAGGCTTCGGCTATCATGGACAGCATGGCAATGGAGGCACCCTCAAAAATCGCAAACAACGGTGAAATAAAACCTGCTGTCCCCGGCTTGAAACTCACAATCAGGGTCATAATCAGGCAGCCGACGCAGGCAACAATCGTCGTTACCATCGTGGCATAGCCGCTGATGATGGTGGCAAAGGCCGATACAGCCACTAGCAGCACCATCAGGATTTCCTTGAAGGCCACGCCGGAATAGCTGGCAGCTTCGGACACATACTGACCCCGGCTGAGGCCGTCTATCTTGCTAAGCATAGGATTTTCCATAAATATCATCCCCTAACATAAAATATATCCATGCAATATTATTCTACCATAAAACGGTAGCGCATGGATATAAAAAGAGACAAATAAGCAAGCCGGCACACATTGTGTACCGGCTTTATTTATGGATATTCATAGATATTAACTTATCCTTCTCGTATTCTTTTGTCGGCGCAGATTTCCTCTCGAGCAGAAATCCCACACAGTGTTCCATGATATATGGATGTTTAGCTAAAACATTTTTGAATACACAGATTCATTGGTATGCGCGCGCTGCATCTCTCATTCGATAACAATAGGGTCACTACAGTTTCGATGCTCATAGAGAGTTGGTAAAGATTTACCCGGGATAGCAGTTTCTTCTTCCTCGTCCTAACGTTGTGCGCCTTACTTCCAATCGCTTTTGAGTACGTCTGGCGACCAAGTCATCATCACGTCTCTTTTTCGCCTATTGGATAATCTTTTGCTTCACCGATGCACTTGCTAGCTAGGTCTTAAAAGAGTACCTGCTCAGTGATTTCTTCAATAAACACTCACATCCTTTCATAAACAAGTATGCAAGTCCTTGAAGAGAGCCTGTTTCGGCCAGATACCCACCTGCTAAAATTTCGACCTCCAGGACTACTTTTCTAGTGGTTTGCGTATCCATCTCCTCTTTACACCTATATGATAACATAGTATTCAGATTATTGCAATGCTTCGGAAAAATAAAATTTAGGATTTGGCTAAATTTGTCTTAAATTATGAAGGAGTTTTATAGTATAATAGAATAAAGTGAAATGTGAACATGAAGGAGCAGACGTCAATGAAGCATTTGATTATCGTGCGTGGTGGCGGCGAACTGGCCAGCGGTGTGATTCACGCCCTCTATCGGGCCGGGTTCCGCGTGCTGGTGCTGGAGAAAAAGGAACCGACAGCCACACGCCGCCGGGTAGCTTTTTCTGAGGCCATGTACCGCGGTGAAGCCAAGGTGGAGCGAATCATTTGTTATAAGGCTGAAAACATGACGGAGGCCAAGGAACGCTTGAAAAAAGGCGAGCTGGTCATGCTGGAGGATCCGGAGGCCCGCTGTGTGAAGGAATTGAAGCCTCAGGTACTGGTGGATGCTATTCTTTCGCATACGACCAACGGTACGACCAGAGATATGGCAGAGCATACCATCGCGCTTGGCCCGGGCTTTTGTGCCGGACGGGATGTGGACGTGGTGGTGGAGACCATGCGCGGCTACAATCTGGGACGTCTGATTTATGAGGGCTACTCGGCGCGCAGGCAGGATATTGACAGCAGTACGGTGGGCGTCAGCGGCAACATCGAGCATTTGATTTTTGCACCGGAGGCCGGCATTGTGGATGCACTGTTCACCATTTCCATGATGGTGAAAAAAGGCGAGACTATTGCTAATCTGCACACGGATGCAGGGGAAACGCTGGAGATAAAGGCTCCCCTTGACGGCGTGCTGCGCGGCAGCCTGCATCGGGGCAGCAGGGTGGTCAAAGGGCAGAAGATAGCCGATATCAATCCGACTATGGGGCAGGAGGAATGTTATACCATTTCTGACAAAGCGCGCTGTGTGGCAGGTTCCGTGCTGGAAGCGGTAATGGTTTGGGACAA
>JAGAYB010000273.1 GCA_017940705.1 Selenomonas sp.
CTCGATAATGTAATAGCTGCCTACTTTTTCACCCACTTTGACATTTTTGGAAATTGATTTACCGTCTTCTCCCACGACCAGCACAAAAGCCTCATCCAAGAGCTGCTGTACAGCCCGCTGAGGAACCAGTATAGCATTATCCGCCTTTACGCCTACCATATGAACCTGTACGAACATTCCCGGCAGCAAAATACCATTCGGATTGGCAATAGTGGCCTCAATCGTCAACGAACCTGTATTGGTTGACAAAGCTCTGTCAGCCGTAATAATTTTTCCTTCAAATGGATATTCCCTGCCGTTGCTCAAGGTAATTTTTACCTTGGGCAGCGGCGGGTTGTCCGTATTGATATCTACGCCGGCTTCCATAGCTTCTGCCAATAGATTCAGATACTCTGTTTCACTAACGCTGAACTGAATATCAATGGGGTCCATGCTGCCGATGGTCACAAGGTTGGTCGAACCTGCGGTTGCATACGTTCCCACAGCTACATCATCTACAGATACCCGGCCGCTCATGGGAGCGTAAACCACCGTATCATCAAGATTCTCCTGGGCTTTTTGCACGGCAGCCCGTTCAGCGGCCACCGTAGCCCTATACCCTTCCACATCGGCCCGTTTGTTGGTAAGGGTCTGCTCGGAAACGGCTCTGTCCTTCCACAGAGTTTCATAACGGCCCAGTTCCTCCTGAGCATTTCGCAGATTTGATTCAGCTTTGCTGAGTTCGGCCTGCGCGGAAATTACTGCCGTTTCATATTGACGGGAATCCAGCTTGTAAAGCGGCTGGCCGGCGTAGACATAATCGCCGCCGTCAAAGTATTTTTCCAAAATACTGCCAGAAACCCGGGCATGTACCTGTACTTCTTCTTTCCCTTTCAGATGACCGGGATAGCCATAGGCCACCGGCGTATCCTGACGAATGACCTGCATGGCCTTAACTTTGGTCTTGGCGGCCTGCTGTTCTTCCTGACTGCTGCCGCAGCCGCCTATGAATATACTGGCCAGCAGGGCCGTGGCAGCCAACAGGCTGCCGGCTTTTTTCCATGAATGCATGTATAATTCCCTCCTTCGATAGTATATAGCCTGTCTAAAGGATAGAAGCCCGGAGCAAACGACATAATGGCTCCCTAAATTATAGACTTGCTGATATTTCTGAATTTCAACAATAATCGTCTGATTCCTGCTAAATAGATGTAAACTTTTGGAAATCTGGATACTTGCCCAGCGCATTCCGGGGGATAACGCGGCAAGAAAATGTCCCCCACCTCAGCAGGTGGGGGCACGAATACCAAAACAGGCGGCGAGCATATCTCCCGCCTCGTTGAAACGCCAAGAGGAAGTTTTGCCTATGGCAAAACTGGAACAACGGCGTTATAAACAAAAGACAGCCTTAACGTTTCTCTCTGTAAAAAAGCTGGTTTTCATGCTATTATAAATTTAGGATATTGATTGACATAAGGATGCTGAAGCAGACGTTTTACGGGAAATCAGAAAGAAAATTTAATGAAAAATCTTATTCGTCTGTCAGAAAAAGGGGGTAACTTATGTCTTTTGCAACTGTTGAAGGCACATTGAATATCAGCTGTACGATGGTCATGACGACGGCGCTGGCCGCCATCCTGCTCCTGATCGGTTTTTGGATCCGGAAGAAGGTGAGCTTCCTCACGAAGTACTGCATTCCGGCGCCTGTGGTGGGCGGCTTCCTGTTCATGTTCATCACCTTTGCCGGACATCAGAGTGGTGCGTTTGCGTTCAAGTTCGATACGACCTTCCAAAGTCCGTTCATGGTGGCGTTCTTCACGACCGTCGGGCTGGGCGCGTCCCTTTCCCTTCTGAAGAAGGGCGGCATCCTGCTGATCGGCTACTGGCTGATCGCCGGCGTCGTCTCCATCATCCAGAACTGCATCAGCATCGGCCTCGCCAATGTCACAGGCCTTGAGTATGCCTATGCGCTCATGGCAGGCGCTATCTCCATGACTGGCGGACACGGAGCGGCAGGCTCCTACGGTTCCACCTTTAGCGAGATGGGCTATCCGGCAGCTATCACCGTTGGCGCGGCAGCTGCGACCTTTGGCCTGATCTTCGGCATTCTGGTGGGCGGCCCGGTGGCCCGCATGCTGATCGAGAAGAACCACCTGACCCCGGACAACTCCGAGACTTTGGACACTTCCGTCGAAGAGATCAACGCAGGACACGGCGATAAGCTCACCAATCTGGACGTCCTGAAGAACGTGACCGCGATCCTGTTCTGCATGGCGCTCGGAACAGAGATCTCCGGCTGGCTTGGCAAGCTGATCGGAATGAGCTTCCCGTCCTATGTCGGTGCAATGTTCGCCGCTATGCTTGTCCGCAACCTGAACGAGCAGTTCCACTGGTATCATTTCAGATTCTCACTGGTGGACGGCACTGGCGATGTCATGCTGAACCTGTATCTTTCCATGGCGCTGATGAGCCTGAACCTGTATCAGCTGCTTGACCTGATCGGACCGGTCCTGCTCATCGTCGTCGCGCAGGTGGTGGTACTGGTGCTCCTTTCCATATTCGTCGTTTTCCCGATCCTCGGAAAGAACTACGACGCAGCAGTAATGTGCGCGGGCCTTCTGGGTCACGGCCTCGGCGCTACACCCTCCGCGATCGTGAACATGACGGCGGTCAAGGACAGGTACGGTATGTCCAGAAAGGCCTTCATGATCGTCCCGATCGTCGGCGCGTTTTTGGTGGATATCATCTATCAGCCGCAGACCATCGCTTTCATCAAGTTCTTCGTGCAGGGCTTCGCAGGCTGACGGAAACCACAACCGCAGCGCCTTCATGCTGCTTTATGCCGTTTTCTGAAAACTTTTAAATGGCTGTGAGGCCTTATATATCAAGGGATTAAGGAGTTTTTACGTTATGAAAAAAATCTTATTTGTCTGTCACGGCAATATCTGCCGTTCGACTATGGCTGAGTTTGTAATGAAGGAACTTGTGCGGCAGGCTGGCAGGGAGCAGGAAATTTTGGTGGAGTCCAAGGCCTGCCGTACTGATGAAATTGGCAGTGATACACATCCGGGGACGAAGGCGGCACTGCGAGACCATGGCATACCTTATAGCAGACGTCAGGCCCGGCAGATACAGAGGGCTGATTATGAGGCCTTTGATTATATTATTGCCATGGATGAGGAAAATATGCGCGACCTGCGGAGACTGACAGGGGGCGATAACCTGCATAAATGTAAGCTGCTGCTCAGTTTTGCCGGGGAGAACCGGGAGGTGGCTGACCCCTGGTACACAGGCAATTTTGAAGTGACTTATCAGGATGTCATGAAAGGTTGTCAAGCATTACTGGCCGCGTTATAACGCTGATGGGAAGGATTTCGCGTTGCGAAATCCTGAACAATGGCGTTATAATAATGAACTGAACGGTTTCTGAATTTGAGACTTTTGCAGGGGAGGCCAAAGCGTTGCCGGAGAAGATAAAGCCAGAGTTGTTACAATTTATGCAGCCGGGTGAACTGCCACTGAAAATTTTGGTGGTGGAGGATTTGGTATACCTGCCAAGGCTGCGGCAGATGTTTCCCTGCGCGGAGCTTTATGCGGTGACAGCTGACAGCGATGCCGTACTTGACTATCAGGATTTAGGCGTAGATTTTCAGCTGGTGAATTATCTGGCAGAGCGCCTGCCCTATGAGCAGGAGTTTTTTGATTACATTATTTCGGACTTGACGCTGGAGCAGGCCGGCAATCCGCAGGATATTGCCGCCGGTTTTTCCCGATATTTAAAGGAAACGGGGACGCTGCTTACCAGCTTCCGCAATATCCGCCATTACAGCCAGCTGGAGGATTTGCGCGACGGACATTATTATAATGTTGTCGCCCGGCTGTTTGCCCGGGAGGAATTTGAGCGCCTTTTATATGCTTCCTATTACAAGATGGTCTATATGGAGCCGCAAAAGCGCCCGGCTGATGACAGGACTTTGCAGCAGCTGCTGGAGGCTGGCTTTGCAAATGACAGAGATGATATCAATACGGAGTTTTGGCTGGTCAGGGCCGACAGGTCTATGCCGGAAATGGCTTTGCTGAAATCCATGTACACCAAGGAAATCCGGCGGCAGTTTTCCACATATTTGCACCGTATTGAATACGGTGTGGATGCCGGGCGGCAGTGCCGCCTGTTTTGGCAGTTTTATCATCAGCAGGGATTTTTTGCCGATTACGCGGCGGCCTTTATCAAGCAGGCGGTTTTCCATCAGGAGCGTTTTTACCGTCAGCTGATGGAATATTCCCCGGAGGAGCTGGCTGAGACAGGGCTTATGCTGCAGGGGGCGCTTAACAACGCCACCACGGCAGAGGAGACGGAAATGTTACAGGGCTTATGGCAGGAGTGGCAGGTGAAGCAGAATGGCTAAACTTAATAAGGATAAAATTGCCTTTATTACCTGCGTTAATAGTGACGACTGGTACAGTGAGTGCCGTCTTTATTTGGAAAGCCTCAATATCCCCGAGGGGATGACGGCGGAATTTATTCCGGTACGGGGGGCAGTTTCCATGTGCGCCGGTTACAATCGGGGCATGAACATGAGCGATGCCGGATATAAGGTGTATCTTCATCAGGACACGCTGGTGGTCAATAAAAATCTGGTACAGGATTTGCTGAGTATTTTTGCCGATGAAACAATCGGGGCGGTGGGCGTGATTGGCTGCCGCAGTCTGCCGCGCAGCGGTGTATGGTGGGACGGCCTGCGGACTTATGGCCGGGTGCTGCACGCCTGCGAGCCGGAAAGCGTGGTGGACTCCCATTGCCGGGAGCCGGAGGGCGCATATCAGGAGGTTGAGGCTGTGGACGGTCTGTTTATTGCCACGCAGTACGATGTGCCCTGGCGCGAGGATATCTTCACCGGCTGGCACCTGTATGATACGTCAATTTGTAAGGAAATGCAGCGCCGGGGGTACAAAGTTGTAGTTCCCAATCAGGAACAGGATTTTTGGTGTATCCATTGTCCGAAGGAAAAGCCGCTGGCTGCCGAGTACAAGGGGTACCAGAAAGCCTTTATCAGGGAATATGGCAGGGAACTGAACCCTGAGGTGTGATATATGGAGCAAAAAGAATTTACCTGTATTGAACCGTCGTATCTGGAAAAATTTTTCTGTGATGGCAGTAAATGCGGCGGTTCTATTTGCTGCTATGGCTGGCAGCAGATTCTCGATGATGCTGCCTTGGCTCGTTATCGTGCCGTGACAGGTGCCGAAGGAGAAAAACTGTGTCAGGGGTTAGTGTATTTGCCAGAGGCCGATAGTTTCGGGTTTCGGCATAAGGACGATCACTGCGTATTTTTGCGGTCAGATGGTTTATGTGGTCTGCAATTTAAATACGGAGAGCAGATGCTCACGGATGTGTGTGCAGAATACCCCCGTAAGACCCGGCTTTTTCCTGGGCAAACTTTGGAAAGGGCTTTATGCGTGACCTGCCCTGTGGCGGCGGAGCTGATTTTGCAAAATGAAGAGCCGCTACAGTTCGTACAGCGGCAGATACAATCGACGCGCAGCAAGTATTTTCAGCCGGCAGGCGATGCGGAAAATTTGCAGGTTTTGAATTTTTTTGACTGGCAGGCAAGGGGCATGGAAATTTTACAGGACAGAAACCTGTCCTTGAATCAGCGTTTGAGCGTGCTTCTACAGGAATTGGCTGAGGCTGATGAAAAATTGCCATGGGGCCGGGATACGGAAGATATAGTCTGGACACCCTGGAAACCGGCACGTCAGGCAGATTTCTTCTGCCGTTTTGCAGCAGGGATTGAGGACAATACGCAGCAGACGAAAAACTATCTGGCTATGGCTGCAAACCTTGAACTGCCGGAAATGGACGGGGCACAGGCAGAGCTGGAGGAGAAAATCGAACAGTCATACGGTCTGATGCTGGAAAACTATCTGGTCAATGAGTGGTTCAAGGAACTTTATCCTTGCGCGGTTTTAGGGACGTACGTTTATAACGGCCTGTATTTTGTGGTACAATGGGAGATATGGAAATTTTTGCTATTGCTGGAGCTGTATGGAAAGACAGGGCAGGAGAATGTGCCTGCTATTATCAGGAAAACAGCCGGATGGCTGGCTTCACGGCTTAATCACTATACGGCTGCCCACGATGTGCTGGTGGAACTTTTGCGAGCAAATAAAGGATAAGTGGGCAGATGTGTAGAACCAATATAAGTAATACGTAAGCATTTAAACAAATCTTGGGAGTTAGTCTATTTATGGAGCAGGAGACTTTAAACTGGATAAATCTGGCGGATAAGTTTGCCCGTGACGGCGACCCGAAGGGGATGCGCGCCTGTGCACGGGAATTATGGAATATAAATGCAGAAAGTATGGACGGCCCGGCGATTATGGCAGAGGCAGCCATGTATATGGGGGATTATGAAGAGGCCCGTGCTCTGGTAAATGAGATCCTGCAAAAAAAGCCCGGTCATCTCAGAGGGCGTCTGGTGGCTGGCGGCCTGGCCGGGCTGGAATTCAGGCTGGACGAGGAAATCCCCCTCCTGTCAAGGCTGCTGGCAGAATTAAGCGGTAAGATTCTGGTGCTGACACCGGAAGACCCTGCTTACGGTTTGTACTACTACATGGTGCAGAAGGCCAGAGGCTGGCTCGCTGATGCCTATTATCTGGCGGCTCGCCCCGATATGGCGGCAGAAATGCTGCTGGCCTACAGCAAGCTGGCCGGCGATAAAGAGGAAAAGGCTGATGCCTACAGCAAATACCTGTTTATGCGTAACTATCGTGAGCAGGGAGCCATCGAGGGACGGCAGGTGGCGGAAAAATACGAAACGCTGCTGCAGGTTACGCCGTATCTCCATGAGCATAAAAAGAAACTGCCGCATAAAAAACTGCGGCTGGGCTATGTTTCGCCGGATTTTCGCCAGCATGCAGTGGCCAACTTTGTGGCGCCGTTGCTGCGCAATTTTAACGGCGATCGCTTTTCCGTGTATGTGTATTCCACC
>JAGAYB010000274.1 GCA_017940705.1 Selenomonas sp.
AAATCAATTCTTTATCCGTTTTCAGGGCACGCTGATGGCCTCCTTGACCATGCGCAATTATAAGACACTGCTGGAAGAAATACTTCTGGAGTTGACTGGCCGGGAACTGCGCCTGCATTGTTCGGGGGAGGACACGCCGCTGGCGCCGCCGCCACGCCCCGTAAAAAAAGCAAAACCGCCGGTACAGGAACTTGAACCTGATGAACCGCCGACGGTGCCGGTGGATTTAGAAAATCTGCCGCCGGAGGCCAGAGCGCCTTTGGAAAAGGCTTTTGAGATTTTTGGCGACCATGTGGTGGAAGTCGAAGACGATGGCACGCCTTAGGCTGCGTGTTTTATAGATGACAATAAGGCTGAGGTACGCGCTTGTACCTCAGCCTTATGTTTTATAACGAGGCAAGAAAATGTCCCCCACCTCAGCAGGTGGGGCACGAATACCAAAACAGGCGGCGAGCATATCTCCCGCCTCGTTGAAACGCCAAGAGGAAGTTTTGCCTATGGCAAAACTGGAACAACGGCGTTATAAAAACAGAAGGATAAAAGCCCAAGAAAATCTTCCGATTCTCCCGGGCTTTTATCCTTCCGTGTTATATGGCTGAGCCATACGCCTTCCCTCGGACCAGCCAGCCGAAACTGCGGAACCCTAGAAGGCATTCATTATACAATTTATATTTGATAGTAGATTACCACAAAGCAAAAAACGCGTCAACCGCTACAATACTTTTTATAAACAAAAACAAGACAAAACCGCCTTGTCAATCCGCTCCGCCTATGTTATAGTAATGCCAATGGCATAATCGGCTGTGTAGGAGCCGTGCTGTTTCAGCAGCAAAAAATCGACGTGGAAAGCAGACAAAGGTTTTCCGCCCTTTTTGGGGAGCGTCGATTTTTTTGTTGGTCAAAAGTAATATGGAGGCGAGTTGTATATGAATTTGTTGCGTAAATGTTTAGTTACTGTCTGCCTAAGTGCTGTCTCTTGGGGCAGCTGTGATGCGGCGGTGCCTGCTCCTGACGTAGAAGCTGTTGCCGAAGTGTATGGTGACGGCATAGCACTGTCCGCAGTCATTTTAGACTACGGCCAGCCGATAGCAGCATCTTCCGTTGAGGTTGCAGATTTCCGCGTTCCCGGCAGGAACATCCTACAGGCATACGTTGCCGACCATGCCGCCAAAGGAAAGCAAAAACTATCCGCAGGAAAATATATTGTGTTGGAATTGGAACAACTGCCCATGACCGACCAGGGAATGGAACCGGCCCACGATGAACAAGACCGCGCTGCCAGAAAAAAGGCCGGTAAAAACGGCCCGGAACTGGGTAGTCATGGCAATCCACAGCCGTTGAAAAAAATAACGGCGAAAGTACAGCAGCAAGGCATGCTGAAAGGCACAGACGGTACGCTTTACCCGCCAACCGGCACACTAAAATCATCATCCACCAGAGAACTGTTGGTGGAAAATTTCCAGCAGGGAATATTTACCGACCCAAAGCAAAATAATGCCCAGCTCATGTATAATCTTTACATCCCCGAAAACTATGACCCGCAAAGGCAATATCCACTGGTACTGTTCATGCATGATGCCGGCACAGTTTCCCCGGAAAACATGGCAACGCTCTATCAGGGCAAAGGTGCTGTAGCCTGGACAACACCTGAATGGCAGGCCAAGCATCCCTGTTTCGTCCTCGCGCCGCAATACGATACGGTCATTGTAAATGACAATTATCAATACGGGCCGGAGCTTGACCGTACCATCCATCTGGTCAACGACCTGCTGGATAAATACAGCATAGACAAAAAGCGCATCTATAATACAGGTCAATCCATGGGCGGCATGACGTCCATCGCCATGGATGTAAAATATCCCGATTTCTTTGCCGCCTCTTATCTGGTCGCCTGCAAATGGGACGAAAATGTTACCGCCCCCTTGGGCGCGCAAAATATTTGGGCCGTAGCCGCCGCTGGCGATCCCGGTGCCTCCCCCAGCATGACCAAAATTCTTAACGGACTGGAACATAACGGTGCCAAGGTATTACGGCAGACACTTGACCTGACTGCCCCGCAGACAACACTGAACAAACAAGCCGCCAGCATGATTACCCCTGACTGCCACATCTACTATACACTTTATAACGGCGGCAGCCATCGTTCCACATGGCAGCACGCTTATGACCTGCAACCGGTCATGGAATGGATTTTTGCCCAGCACAAATAAAAAAATACGCGCCAGTACCTCATGGTATTAGCGCGTATTTTTTTATATAAACAACGTCCAAGCTAATTGCTCAATATTTACAAAACTTTTTTATAAACATACTGCGCAATGACAAACTGCAACGCCACCAGACCTGCCAGCAGACCAAAGGCAGCATAAAGACTGGTAGCATGAGCCAGCGCGCCGATAGCCGCAGGCCCCATCAGAATGCCTAAGTACCCCAATGTACTCACTGCCGGAACCGCCAAACCGATAGGCATATCACTCTGTTTGCCCAGCAGGGAAAAGAACACCGGCACAACATTGGCACTGCCCACGCCAATGGCGAAAAATCCCGTATAGAGCAGCCATGCCATCGGCGCAAAAATCACGGCCATAAAACCACCAAAGGCCAGAATACTGCCGCCTAAGATAACTTTTTTCTGTCCGAGCTTCTGCACCAGCCTGTCACCTACCAGACGCATAACAAGCATGGCCGCCGAAAAGACCGTAAAGCCGGTACCTGCCATTGACATGTCAAAGCCTCGTACCGTGGTCAGAAACACGCCGCTCCAGTCCATAATTGCTCCTTCTACCAGAAAAGCAATGCAGGCGATAATTCCCACAAAGATTACAATGCCCTTGGGCACAGCCAGCATTCGGCCACCGGCCTCACCGCCAAAAGGCAGCAGGAAACGCGCAAAAAACAGTGTCGTCACCACCATAATACCTGCGGCAATCAAGGTCGAAAGCACAGGTGTCAGCCCTATGCCCCCGACCCAAATGCCAAAAAGACCGGCACCTGCAAAACCGCCCACGCTCCAAAGGCCGTGCATGCCGGACATCAGACGCCTGCCGGACGCTTTTTCCACAATGACTGCCTGAATATTGACCACAACATCAATACAGCCCATAATCGCCCCAAACATCAGCAGCACCGGCACAGTCAGCAGGATTTCACTTACCTGACTGAGCAGGAACAACAAGACGGCATAGGCAAGACAGGCAAAGGTCAGCACCTTCCGGCAGCCCAAACGCACTGCCGCCGCCCCGGATAAGGGCATGGTAAACAAGGAACCAATACCGATACACAGTAAAAGCAGCCCCAAAACATCCTCACCGATAGCCAGCCTTTGCCGCAATAACGGCACCAGCGGCGCCCATGATGCCGCACCAAAGCCCCCTACAAAAAATATGGCACGCGTGGCATGCTGCGTCCACTTGTCTGCCGGATTAAAGTCAGCCACTTGTAACGTATGTTCCATTCCGAAAATCCTTTCATCATGCAAAAGTAGTTCTTCTATTATAAAAGTTGCCGGAACAAAACGCAAGTGATGCAGAACGAAGCATAGCTTATCCACACATATAAATTGCAGTTTGACGGTTATTGCGTGCTTATTTTTATTTGTTACAGCTCAGCAGGGCGGAGGTGGTAATACTTCTCGCTGTTGCACTAAATGTCCCACCAACAAACGATGGGGCTTTTAGAGACTTTGCGCCGGGCAGGCCAGCGGCGCGATTATTCATCATGGTGTCCAGTGACTATAATTTGTGGGCCAGTCCTCACTGCGTTCGGACAGTCGTTCCACTGCGAAAAGCATCACCACCTCCGCCCTAAGCGTCGTCCGTTTAAAAGGATTCTTTCGCAATGACATGGAACAAGAACATCGATGTTCTTGTAACAAGAGCAACGGATTCGTGGCAATTGAATAGGCCTTTGCTATGGGCGAACGGGGGAGTGATTTTTATGCGGGGAGCGACTGCCTGAGCGCAGCGAAGGCCGGCACACTGTAGGACGCAGCTAAGCAAATACGCTGAAAGGAGCGCCGTTGGCCCGCCCGGCGCAGGTTACTGGACAGTGCTATTTTCCGAGGTGTGTCGTTTAGCGGAGGCAGAAAAATTACTCCCCCGTGAACCCCATGCACGCATGGACAGGATAATTTTAAGAACTCTTTGACGGTCAAACTGCAATTTATAGTAAAAAGTCCGCTGAACATAGTGTGGATTTTTTATTACCTGCGGCTTTTGGCCAATTTTTCCGCAGCAGTTGTATTGCCGCCTTTCATAGCCAGCAGCACACCAATGGCAATGAGTACAAAACCAGGGATAAAATAGCTGGTCATATTTTCACCAAGCAGCAGCCAGCCTAAAATTGTACCAACCAGCGGTTGAAAGAACATAAACAGGCCGCCTATGGACGCGTCCATATATGTCAGGCCCTTGCTCCATAGAACAAATCCGGCCGTAGTGGATATTATACCAACATAAAGTACCGAACCACATATCTGCGGCACAGCTAAAGCAGCGTAATCAGCCTCATTTGCCAGCCACCATATACCATAGGGGCTCAACATCAAAAACGCGATGAGTACGCTGTAAAACGTCAGCGTAAAGACCGAATAACGGCTAAGCAGTTTCACAAGTATGGACATCAACGCCCAGGTAATAGCCGCTACTAACAGGTATACACCACCCAGAAGGCTGCCGGTTTGCAGATTCCCCGGGTCAACTATAATAAGCAGCACGCCAATGGTTGCCAGTACTACTGACAGCAGACGGCTGAAATTAAACCGCTCATGCAGAATCAAGCAGCCAAACACCACCATGAATGCCGGGGTAGCTGCCGTTATCACCGAGCCCATCTGCGCTGAAGTCAGCATGGTTCCCGATTCTTGCGTGACAATGGACAGTGTCTGACCAGTCAACGCGGAAATAAGCAGGAGTTTCCAGTCCCTGCGCTCAATTTTCCAGGAAATCTTTTGATAATGCATGATAAGCAATAGCGGCACAAGCGCCACACCATACCGCAGCCACACCAAAGCCACTGGTGTAATCACGCCTACGGTCAGGCGGACAGCAATAAACATGGCTCCCCAAATACTGCCGGCCAGCGACAAGAACAGCGAGCCAATTAGTAAATTACGCAAAAATATTATCTCCTTAACTTCTCTTATAATTGCGTGACTATTATATTGTAGATAATAGCGAACTGTCAACTCATTGACTTCCCGCCTGTTTGACAATTTTCCTGCAATATCAGGCAGGCTTGGATTGTCTGAAAATAGAAAAAACGTTCCGGTAGCGAATAAAAAATTAATTTCACATAGATACGTCTATATGAGGCGGTCTGCCTTATGACAATTGAAACAGGCATAACAATAGTGTGAATCAGCAGAGGAAAAATTCTATTAAGCGAAAAGCCATCCTAATCATAAAACACCTAAAATGACTGGTCAAAATATGCTATAATGATTTCATTTCAGTCATCTAATAAGGAGAATGTTATGCTACAAGAAACCACAGGCTATATCATTTGCCGTACAGCTCGCAAGATTCATCAGTTCATGACAAAAGTATTAGCCGATTATGACATCACCCCAGAACAATGGGTGGTGCTGCAAATTGTCAGCAAGGAGAAAAACCTTTCTCAAAGGCAGTCTGGCTCTAACCGCCGGCTTGTTATTGGGTGACCCACAGGCATTCGCTGCATCCACAGAATATCCCCATTCGCCGGAGGAAGCTACCGGTGAAACAGCCATGCACTATTTATTTGACCGCACCCCCATCGAACCCGCGCAAGTCTTTGACAACCTTTTCTACATTGGCTCCATCTCCGTAGCTCAATTTGTTGTGCGCACTAGTGAAGGTCTTATCATGATTGACTCCGGCTGGGATGAACAGGATGCAGACTATGCCGCCGCCAGCATAAAAAAGCTAGGCTTATCCCCTGCCGACACCCGCTATATTCTCCTTACCCACGGCCACAGCGACCACTATGGTGGTGCCCAGTTCTTCAAGTATAAATATGCACCGCAGGCAAAAATCGGCATTAATATCATTGACAGCAACTGGTATTCGGTAATTCCCGCTCAAAATGCTTTTTCCGGCGTACGTCCCCATATTGACATTGAGCTGAATGACCGTCAAATCATAACCTTAGGCGACACAAATATTTTTCTCGTACTCACCCCTGGTCATACCCCGGGCTGCCTGTCCATGATTGTCCCAGTCACTGACCATGGTGAAGAACATCATGTGGCCATTTGGGGCGGCACCGGCACACCAGCCAATCTGGAAATGAATTACCTCTATCTAAGCGCAGTAAACTACTTCGCAAAATACACCGCTGATTTCCAGGTTGATGTAGAAATGAGCGCCCATGGCTGGGTAGACGATACCTTTCCCCGTTTGGAAAAACTCAAACACCGCCGCCCTAGCCAGCCCCATCCCTTTGTTATCGGTCAGAAAAAATACCGTAAGTATGAAGATGTCTTCCGGAAAATGGCACAGGAGGCCATAAAAAAATACCAACAGTAAACAACCCTTTTAAGCCAGTAATTCCCCATTCTGCAAAGTTTCATGCAGGATGGGGAATTGTCATCTGCGGCTTTTTGATGATACGCCTGCCATTAGATAAAAGCTTTTTCCATATGAATATGCGGGCAGCCCTCATCAAGGTATTCATCACCACTAGCAGTATATCCTAATGCTTCATAGAATGGTCGTACCCTTACCTGTGCCGATAGTTCCAAGGCTGGAATGCTGTTCTTCCTTATCCACTCTTCCACCTTACGCATAATGAGACTGCCATATGATTTGCCACGATATTTCTTCCGAATGGCTAGTCTACCTAAAGTGTACTTTCCCTTATCTTTTGAAGAGAAAACACGGCAGCATCCGGCAATTTCGCCCTCTACATACAGCAGATAATGATCTGCTATTTCATCAATATCGTCGAACTCATCATGGAAACCTTGCTCTTCAACGAACACTTCCTGACGGACCATCATAGCATCCGGATGAAGCAAATTTGTTACTACAACCTCTGTCATATCAAATACTATCTCCTTCCACAGTCATTACACGTTAACACGGTTGAACTTAGAAGCCACGCAAAGGCTCTCGCTGTCCGAATCTCCGGCTCCTTAAAATGCCCGCCTGTATTCCATTCCAGCGTACAGTTAAGCCCCTGCTCCTTAAGCCATGCGCAGCCATCCCGTATGCAATCGCCAACACTAGCCATAACCGCATTCTTGGTCTTTTCTTCTTTATCGCCAAGGCTGAGGTATACGTTTGGGCATTTAATCGCCGTGCTCTTCATGTAGTCAACAAACCTCGGAAACCAGATAGATGGTGAAGCAGCAGCAATGCCCGCGAATTTATCGGTTTGGTAAGCTACCCAAAGGGAGAGCAGAGCCGCCAGCGAATATCCGCCTAGATAATAGATTTTGCGCTCGTCCTGACAGAGTTTCAGGATTTCGGTCAACAGTTCTCCTGCACCATCGCCGAAATCATCCTTTCCAAAAACCGCAGGTGCCGGCCACGGAGATAAATCAAGGTTCCAACTTTCCACCTTGACGGCCAACAAGCGAAATTCTTTGCCGGATAGCCTCTGAATTTCTGCCACTTCAGCATCCATACCTGCTATATCATGGTCATCCACAGGCTGAACGAGCGTAATGACCGCATGGGGATTACCATATTCGTAAGTAACCATTAGCCAGCCTCCTAGAATTTCGTAGCAAAAACACCGAACATTGGCGTTTCACCGTAGAGCAGCCTCTCTTTATCATCCCAAAGCCTGTCCGTCACATCAAATTCTGTATGCACATCGCCAAAGCCCATATTACGCAACAGCTCTACATCCCAATAAGGACGTTTTGTTCCACTGAGGGGCAGCTGCAACGGGTCAAAAGGCTCGGTTATATCCGCTGCAGAGTCCAGAGCATCTCCATACTGGCGTAAGCATTCTTCCCGCCGTTCTTCTGCCCGTTTGGCCATAGCTTCATCAAAAAGGGGCATATTCCAGTTGGCATCAAAGAGCAGCAGGCGTCCACCTGTCCGCAGCATCCGCTGGCATTCCTCATATACCTGCCATGGATTCGATAATGTCCAGGTTACATTACGGCTCACAATGGCATCGAAGGAATCATCTGGAAACTCCGGATGATTGATATCCTTTTGCTGTAACGTGATTTCGATGCCTGAGCTTTCAACTAACTGCCTTGCCTGAGCCAACATCCCCTCTGAACAATCCACGGCCGTTACTTCGTAGCCCATTTGGGCCAAGATAATGGAAAAAAATCCGGGGCCACAGCCCAAATCGAGCACCTTGCGGGTATCCGCTGGCAATTTTTTCCGCAAGTAATTCTGCCATGCCTCCACACGAAAACTGGTCAGTTCTTTCCGTATAATGTCACCATAATTTTCTGCATCTTGCGACCAATATCGGGCCATGCTTTCTATATCCATTACTTTGCCTCCAAAATCCACTTATCAAGAAAAGCCATCTGTTCCTCCGTATGGAACCAATGCTCACCATTTTCCATAACCGTCAGCCCTGCATGATGCTTTTCGGCAAAATCTTTCATCGTTGCCAGCGATGTCAGTTGGTCTTTTTCGCCGTACAAAATCTGAGTCGGCACATTCCATTTGATAGGATGACTCCTAACGTAGTTCAGATATTCCCATGATAAATCCTCGCCGAATTCGGTATGAATTACGCCTTGAGCTTCCAGTTCCGCCTCCGTTACATTGACCCATCTCATCATATCCAGAATAAGACGCTCCATGTCCACAATGGGTGAAATGAAATATGCCTTCTGAATAAGCCCGTCTATTCCCGCATTCATGCTGAAAAAGGCACCAATGCTATTGGCAATCAGGATAATCTCCTCACCCTTTTCTGTCAACTGCTCAACAGCAGTCCGAATCTCCCGACCAGTATCCCCAGGCGAAAAGGTCTGATAATCCAGCCCGCTAACCTTATCCTGGGAAAAAAGCGGCTCATAATGTTTGCTTTCCTCAGCATTTCCACCTTTGCCATGTATATACAAAACCTGCATGTTCAACTCTCCCCTTCCCCATCCATCCGACAACACATCGCTTGGATCTTGACATAATAAAAGATCTTCTATAACTTGTTAATAGTTTATCATAGAAGACCTTTTGATTCGATAGGGTATCAAATTACGGAGACTTTTTTATAACGCCATTGTTCCAGTTTTGCCATAGGCAAAACTTCCTCTTGGCGTTTCAACGAGGCGGGAGATATGCTCGCCGCCTGTTTTGGTATTCGTGCCCCCACCTGCTGAGGTGGGGGACATTTTCTTGCCGCGTTATACGCAATTTTTTATGGCTGCAATGGCCCATAGTAATAAGAAGCTGTTGCCCCACCATCTACCAAAAATGTTGAACCCGTGATAAACTGCGCCCGTTCGCTCATCAAAAGCTCTGCTACATCAGCTACTTCATCGGCAGTTCCCGGGCGGCCTGCGGGGCATTTAGCAAACATATTCTTGTAGAAGTCACCACGCGGGCCATTGAATTCATCTATGGCCAAGGGCGTGACAATGATGCCGGGAGCAATGTCATTTATTCTGGCACCACGTTCGCCCCAACGTACAGCTTCATACATCGTGCGTTTTTCATTACAGCGCTTGGCCAACTGATAGGCATGCAGGGTATCTTTTATCTTTTCCGGCTGCAAAAAATCCAGCTTCAATAAATCTTCTGTCGGCGTCATAGCCAGTGCCCTGTCCTGCTCCGGCGTGAGTGCCGGCAGGCGATGACCGGACTGGCTGGAGATAATTACCCCCGTGCCGCCTTTGGCGATAACCTTGCCCACTTCCTCCATCAAGACCGCCGTCCCGTAGAGGTCAACCTGCAAAATCACTTCAATCGGGGCCTG
>JAGAYB010000275.1 GCA_017940705.1 Selenomonas sp.
CAGGTACGCCCATTGCCATCCACCCACGGATGAATTGATACCAGACGATAGTGCGCTTCAAAGGATAAGGCATAAACTCCAGCATCATCTGTAAATGTTTTTTTACGTTCATCATTCAGCCAAGTGCAAAAGTCCTCCAACCGCTGCGGCACTTTCTGATAGTTCAGATATGACTTACCGCCTCTGCCCGCACTCACATTGACTAAACGCAAATCCCCTGCTGAGGAATCAAAACTGCCTAACGCCGTTGTGTAACTGCTGCCGGTATTGCGCATAACCAATGCAGACAACTTTTTTAGAAAGTCCACGGTTATAGGAATGTTCTTAGCCAGCAGGCCATTCACATAGTCATAAGCCCTTTTCAAGTCAAGGTTCATCATCTGTTCCGTGACATTGTGCCCACCGGGAACTATCCCCTCATCAAACATAAGCGTATTTTCTATCTCCGTTACAGTCGACCCTTCAATAGCCGTGGAATGGGTGATTATCGAATACAGATACAGCTTTTGAAAATCAAACTGTTCCGCGATTCCCAAACGGTTAAATTCCTGCAAAGCATTATTCAGTTCATCGCGAATCGTATTCATCATAAAAATCACCGTCCTATTTTTTCAAGTAAGCTACCGTCCAGTATCGGCCCGTATTTTGGCCGCCACCATGAAATGGCTCTTATGGCGTTGATATAGTCCTGCATGGCCTGGTTATCAATCCGGGGCGGCTCGCCGCCGTCAATGGCTTCCGGCAGCAGGGGTGCAGTATCGGCTTTGCCCATGGCCTTACGGGTTATCCAAAAACCGTAATTGACGCCCTTATTGCTGGTGGTGGTCAGGCTTTGCCCCAGCGCCAGATAATTTGTCCCCTGCGGCGCTATAAGCTCCATCAGCGTGGGAAATATATCTATCTGGCTGCCGGCGCTGTCCTCCAGCAAAGTCCCCTTGTGAATGCCCTGACCTGTCAATATAAAGGGAATACCATACCGTGCGTACATATCCGGCTGTTTTTCGATATTGTAACGGTCGCCGTGGTCACCGACAATGATGAGCAAACTGTCGGGGTATCTTTCCCTGACCGCCCGGACAAACTTCACCAGCTCACGCTGGGCGTACCAGTAATGCCCTAGTTCCCGCAACAGCTCTTCATCCTGCTGTACGGCTGCCGGCAGCGCTGCCCTGACCTTTTCTTTGTCAAAGCCTTTGGCCAATACATCCACATCATAGGGACTGTGATTGGACGCATTAAGAATGATGCTGAAGCCGGGCGCCTCTGTCAGCCGTTGCAGTACATTAGCGTAGAGGTATTCATCCTCACACCCCCAGACACTGCCCGGCACATCGCCGTAATCGCCCCGGCTGTAGAAATGGTCAAAGCCCTGAGCCGTGACGAAAGCGCCAATGCGTTCCCATGTTGCCGGGCCGGCATAGAAAAAGCTGGTTTCATAGCCCAGCCGGGCGACTTGCGGTGCGCTAGCTGTAGGATAAGGCGCTGCAAAGGATTCGGGCATGGTCGTCAAATAGAGGTTGGCATCTGCCAGCCCCGTCACCGTGCCAGTCACTGCTGACACGGTACTGGCACCGTTGGGCAGGAAAGACGGACAATAATCTGTAGTATCCTCGGCCAGCAATGAGCGTAAGTCCTCGGCTATGGGGATATCCTTGTACCGTTCCAGCAGCGGCCAGTTTGCCAGACTTTCCGAAAGAATGACAAAGACATGACGCGGCGGTTTAGCCGTGCCCTGCACTACCTTCTTCTGCAAATAATCGTCAAGATTATCCGTGTCCGCATTCCTGCCGCTCAGGTGGGCTGCCAGCAGCCTGATATCCTCTACGGTAAAGTCCAGCCCGTTGCAGGCCAGCATACGGCTGTTGAGATTATACGCCCGATATAGTGCCTGCGGATTGTCCAAAATGGCCTCGTTTAGGAACTCGTCTTTGGTCACACCGGCATTTTCCCAGTCCACTGCCGTCTGCCAGCCCAGACTGCCGCCAAAGATACCCAAAAGCACTGCGATATAAACCAGCCCGACAAACACTGCACGCACCAAAATCTTAGCCGGCAGCGGCCAAAAGGCAATGGGCAGGAGCGGTACCTGCCAGACAAGCAGTCTCCGCAGCAAGCGCCAAAGCACATAAGCCAGCAGCATGGCTCCGGCAAACCGCACCGGCAAAGCATACTGGTCAACCATCGTCCAGAACAGCGCCATCCAGTCTTCATTCATGCCAGTGAATATCATCTGGTTAAAATTCATGCGGTAAATGCGGTAATAGGGAAAACTGGCCACATACAGCACCGACAAACAGGCCAGAATAATGCCGTTCAGGCATAGCCATAAATATTTTTCCGCTTTAGGCCAAAGATAGTGGGACACAAAAGCAGGCACAAAGCTGACCAGCGTCAACGCCCCGGCAGTCTGCATACTCAGGCGGCTGCCGCGCCACAAGGCCAGCAGTATATCGCCGCTGGCAGTGGCCGGCCCCCAGTAATCATGGAGCCATAGAATAAAAAAGAGCCGGAAAAGGGAAAGGACTGTCAGGTAAAAAGCGTATACCTTCAGTCCTTCGATAATAACCCTATGAAAATTTTCCCAGCTCCAACGGTTGGAGAAAGTCATACTCATGGCAGGATAATTTCCACTCCGTAGGAATCAGCCGCTTCCTGAATATCCTGTGCCGGCAGCGTGTCGGTGATAAGCCCGGACAGGGTATCAAGGGTGGTGTAGTTGTAGTTGCCGTCCGTGCTGAGCTTGCGTGCCTCAGCTACCACATAAGCCTTTTTGCTGTGGCGGATGATGGCCGCCTTATTGATGCCATCGTCAATATCATAGGTAGATACACTGTTTTCCTTGACATCAACGCCCACAGCCCCCACAAAGGCAATATCGGGTTTCAGACGGGAAATGAAGTCCAGCGTCATTCCGCCCCAGAAACCATCACGGCTCTTGTTGATTTTACCACCGGCAAAGACCACGCGGATTTTCGGATTGCGCGCCAGCACCACGAGAATGTCAATCATATTGGTGACTACCGTAATATCCTGATCCATCTTGACCAAAAGTTCCGCTATCGCCAGATTGCTGGTTGATATATCGAGGAACACCATATCGCGCTCATGAATGAGCTTTACCGCAGCCTGGGCA
>JAGAYB010000276.1 GCA_017940705.1 Selenomonas sp.
AACAGCATAAACGGAAAGCAAAGCTGACAGACGCGCCGTTGGCCTGCCCGGCGCAAGGTCACTATAAGGCACTATTTCCCTAGTGGGTCATTTAGTGGAGTGAGAAAAAGTATTCCCACCTCCGCCAAGCTGAGCTGTAACAAATTGTATTTAAGCACGCATTGGCAAACTGCAATTTAAAAAAGTCCATTGACATTTTTTGTCAACGGACTTTTTAGGTTAAGGGATTATTCACAGTCCCTTTTTTATGGCGTGGGAATGAATTTGGCAATAAAGGTGTGATTGTTGTCCAAAAGCTGCTGGTGCAGTCGGGCAAGTGGGGCGAAAATCGGTGCGTATTGCAGACGCAGCCTGAACCGCATAAGGGTATGGTTGGTGCAGCCGAAGATGGGCACGCGGTCCATAACATAACGGTTTTCGTCTTTATCGGCCAGACCGAAGTTGACGGTAAAGGCACCTTTATAGCCGGCCTCTTTGACTTTGCTCTGCAGTTCCTCATCATAGAAGCCGCAGGGGTAAGCCAGAAAATCTATATCTTTTTTAAGATACCATTCCAAGGCTTTTTTTGAGTTTGAAAGCTGATTCCATGTTTCTTCCGGGCTGGTGGTATCCAGCTGGGCATGGGAAAGGGTGTGGCTTTCAAAATTCACCAGACCGCTTTCCTGCATTTCTAGCACCTGTGCCCAGGTCAGATAGTTGGGGTAGGTGCTGATGAAATCAGATACCAGAAAAATTGTGCCCCGCAGGTTGTACTTCTGCAGTATGGGATAGGCACAGCGGTAGTTGTCGGCATAGCCGTCATCAAAAGTGATGATGACAGGTTTTTCCGGCAGCGGGGTGCCGGAGTCCCAGGCATCCAGCATTTCTTTAGGGGTGATGGTATGATAGCCGTTTTCCGCCAGATACTTCATTTGGGCATCAAACTGGTTTGTGTGAACCGTGAGCGCGTTTTCGTCCCGGTCGTTAATCTGATGGTAGTTTAGTACCGGCACTGCCTGATTGGGCTTGTGCATAATGTAGAACCCGGCACCTAAAAGAGTCAGGCAGATGACCAGCATGATTAGTGCCAGCCGCTTTATCCAGATTGTCATTTGTATACATCCTCTTAAATATGTATTTAATATGTTCACTAATATATACCAACGGCAAGGCGATGTCAAATGAAAAAGGACTTCGTGCCTTGGGGGATTTTAGCTTAATGGTAAATCAAGGACATGTGTCCTAAAAATCGTTGACAGGTAAAAAAAATCTCGTTATGATGGAAGGGTCGATGATTCATTTTCTAGTATTTTATGGGAGACGATAAAATCAATGAAGACGTACAAACCTTTCAAATCTGGTAAAGTCCGCGAGGTTTATGAGGCTGATGGCAGCATCATTATGGTGGCTACGGACCGTATTTCGGCCTTTGACCACATCCTGAAGAACAAGATTACGGACAAGGGGGCTATCCTCACCCAGATGTCACGGTTCTGGTTTGATTTCACGCGTGATATCATTCCTAACCACATGCTGTCGGTGGACAACGCTGATATGCCGGAGTTTTTCCAGCAGGAGGAATTCAAGGGCAACAGCATGAAGTGCAAGAAGCTGCACATGATTCCGATGGAGTGCATTGTCCGTGGCTACATCACCGGCAGCGGCTGGGAAAGCTACAAGGCAGACGGCACCATCTGCGGCATCAAACTGCCGGCAGGCTTGCAGGAATCGGAAAAACTGCCCGAGCCGATTTTTACGCCCAGCACAAAAGCTGAACTTGGCGACCATGACGAAAACGTCTCTCTGGAGCAGGGTGCCAAGGTTTTGGAGAAGGAATTCCCCGGCCACGGTCAGGAATACGCAGAAAAGATTCGTGATTATACCATCGCCATTTACAAGAAATGCGCTGAGTATGCTTTGACCAAGGGCATAATCATTGCGGATACGAAATTTGAGTTCGGTGTTGACGAGGATGGCAATATCGTACTGGGGGATGAAGTGCTGACCCCGGACAGTTCCCGTTTCTGGCCGCTTGCCGGCTATGAAAAGGGCAAGAGCCAGCCTTCCTATGACAAACAGTTTGTACGCGATTGGTTAAAGGCAAATCCGGACAGTGATTATAAACTGCCGCAGGATATCATCGACAAGACCATTGCTAAATACAAAGAAGCCTATGAGCTTTTGACCGGGAAAGAATTTTCCAGATAAAATAAGGGGACAAGAGAAGCGGCGGACTTAAAGCACATTGGTGGCCTTAAGTCCGTCAGCCCCCATAGTTTTATATAAGTGTTTGGGGAAAGGAGAGCAAATTATAATGAAAGCAGCAATTCTTATGGGCAGCGATTCTGACTGGCCGATTTTGAAACCGGCGGCGGATTTGCTTAAAAGTTTTGGCATAGAGATTGAAGTCGTAGTGGCCTCTGCTCATCGCACCCCGGCTAAGGTGCGTGAGTTTGTTTTGTCTGCGCCGGAAAAAGGCGTGGGCGTATTCATTGTGGCTGCCGGGGCAGCTGCGCATCTGGCAGGTGTTGTGGCAAGCTATACCACTCTGCCCGTTATTGGTGTGCCCATCAATGCTACGGCATTGAATGGTATGGACGCATTGCTGAGCACTGTACAGATGCCCTCCGGCGTGCCGGTGGCTACGATGGCTGTCAATGGTGCCAAGAATGCGGCGATTTTTGCTGTGCAGATTTTTGCTGTGGGCAATGCCGAACTGACGGAAAAG
Organism: Selenomonas sp.; assembly: GCA_017940705.1. Next base: position 2,708 of record JAGAYB010000276.1, read on the forward strand.
CTGGCGGCGTACCGCGAAAAAATGGCAGAAGAAGTGGAAAAGAAAGCAGCCCGTGTTGCTGCGCAGCTTTAAGGCGCGCACTGGCGGACTGCTTTTTTGGTATTTTATAAATAAAGTGAGAGATAAACATAACCATGTATGAAAATGGCTATAATTTAGAACCGAAATGGAAAGAAGAGTGTGGCGTTTACGGCGTTTTCTCCCATACGGAGGATGTGTCCGCCCTGACGTATTTGGGGCTGTATGCGCTGCAGCATCGGGGGCAGGAAAGCGCCGGCATCGCGATTACGGACGGCGCCTGGATGGATGTGAACCGGGGCATGGGGCTGGTCAATGAGGTTTTCCGTCACCAGATTCCCCACATGGAGAATCAGTGCATTGCCATCGGCCATGTGCGCTATTCCACTACGGGCTCCAGCCTGCTCTGCAATACCCAGCCGCTGATGGTAAATTATTCCGGCGGCAAAATTGCGCTGGCGCATAACGGCAACCTGACTAATGCGGCAGAAATCCGCCACGATTTGGAAGAGCAGGGGACGATTTTCCAGACTTCCATTGACTCCGAGGTGTTTGTAAATCTCATTGCCCGCAGCCGGGCGGAGACGGTGGAAGAAAAAATTATCGAGAGCCTGAAAAAAATCCGCGGAGCTTACTGTCTTACGATTATGACCGAGGACAAGCTGATTGGCGCCCGTGACCCGCAGGGCTTCCGTCCCTTATGCCTGGGCAGGACGGAAGAGGGAAGCTACATCCTGTCCTCAGAAAGCTGCGGCCTTGATGTGGCCGGAGCCGAGTTTATCCGGGATATTGCCCCCGGGGAAATGGTGGTCATTGATGACGGCGGTGTCAGGTCATATCCTTTCGCGACTGATGAGAAGAAAGCAGCCTGTATCTTCGAGTACATTTATTTTGCCCGTCCCGATTCGGTGATTGACGGTCAAAGTGTTCATGATGCCCGGTTTATGATGGGACGCGTGCTGGCCAGAGAATCCGGGTTTAAGGGCGATATCGTCATTTCCGTGCCGGACTCCGGTACTACGGCGGCTACGGGCTTTGCCTATGAGTCGGGGATTCCCTTTATGGAAGGTCTCATAAAAAACCGTTATATCGGGCGTACCTTCATTCAGCCTACCCAGAAAAAGCGTGATAACAGCGTAAAGCTGAAGCTCAATGCCATCCGCTCCGTAGTGAACGGTAAGTCGGTTATCATGGTGGATGATTCCATCGTCCGTGGTACTACCAGCGGCAAAATCGTGCGCCTGCTCCGTCAGGCAGGGGCTAAAGAGGTTCACATGTGCGTCAGCAGTCCGCCTATCGGCTATCCCTGCTATTACGGCATTGATACATCGGTGCGCAAGGAGCTGATTGCCGCCACGAAAACTGTGGAGGAGATTCGCCAGTTTATCGGGGCAGATAGTTTGCATTTCCTGTCCCTTGAAGGGCTGAAATCATGTGTGTCGGCAGTCAATGCCGATGATATGTGCTATGCCTGCTTTAACCGCGCTTACCCCATTGCCGATGGAGAGCGGCCGGCAGGTGACAGCAAGTATGTATTTGAACAGCGTAAGCATAGTTAAAAAGTGAGGAAACAGCTGATAATGACGGAGAATAAAGCAGGAATTACCTATAAAGACGCCGGGGTGGATATTGATGCCGGCAACAAGTCGGTGGAACTTATAAAGGAAAGTGTCAGAGCTACCTACCGTCCTGAGGTCTTGGGGGATTTGGGCGGTTTTGGCGGCCTCTTTGCCCTGAACAGCGGCAAGTACAAGGAACCGGTGCTGGTGTCCGGCACTGACGGTGTCGGCACAAAACTCAAACTGGCCTTTATGCTGGACAAGCATGATACCATCGGTCAGGATGCGGTGGCCATGTGCGTAAATGACATTCTGGTACAGGGCGCAGAACCACTCTTTTTCCTCGACTATCTGGCCGTGGGCAAACTGGACCCTGAACAGGTGGCAGACGTGGTCAAAGGCGTAGCCGGAGCCTGCAAGGAGTCGGGCTGTGCCCTGATTGGCGGTGAAACCGCTGAAATGAACGGCTTTTATCCTCAGGGGGAATATGATATTGCCGGTTTTGCTGTAGGCGTGGTGGAAAAGAGCAGGCTGATTACCAGCGCCAAAGTCAAGGCCGGGGATGTAATTCTCGGCCTGCCGTCCTCCGGCGTCCATTCCAACGGGTACTCGCTCGTGCGCCGCATCGTCTTTGACCATAAAGGCTTTAAAGGCGATGAGTACATGGAAGACCTGGGCAGAACCATCGGCGAGGAACTGCTGACGCCGACCCGGCTCTATCCGCGGGCCTGCCTGCCGCTGATAGAGAAATTTGATATTCACGGGATGGTGCATATCACCGGCGGCGGTTTCTATGAAAATATCCCCCGGGCGCTGCCTGAGGAGCTGGCTGTGGAAATTGACACGGGCAAATGGGAAATGCCGGCAATCTTCCGCCTGCTGCAGCAATGGGGAAATGTGGCGTGGCCGGAGATGTACCGTACCTTCAACATGGGCATCGGCATGATTCTCATCGTGCCTGCGGCAGAAGCAGACGCGGTCAAGGCGCATTTACAGCAGGCAGATGAGGTTGTTTATGAAATTGGCCGGGTGGTAAAAGGCAATCATGATGTGACTTTACAGGGCGGTGTGTTTGGTGCGTAAAGAAAAGCTGGGTGTTCTTTGTTCCGGCCGGGGCACGGATCTGCAGTCCATTATTGATGCCATTGCCGCAGGGCAGGTACCGGCAGAAATTGCCATCGTACTGACGGATAAAGAGGCCTATGCCCTGCAGCGAGCCCGTCAGGCCGGCATTGAAGCTGTCTGTGTTGACCGCAGACAGTATGATGGCCGTGAGCCCTTTGAAAAAGCCCTGATTGAAAAGCTGGAGGCGGCAGGCGTAACGCTGGTGGTATTGGCCGGCTTTATGCGGATACTGAGCCCGTATTTTGTGGGGCATTTTGCCGGACGGATTATGAATATTCATCCGGCCCTGCTGCCCAGTTTCCCCGGGGCGCATGCCCATCGGGATGTACTGGCCTACGGTGTCAAGGTCAGCGGTTGTACCGTGCATTTTGTGGATGAAGGTACAGATTCCGGGCCTATCATCATGCAGGCGGCAGTACCGGTGCTGGACGATGATACGGAAGAGACTTTGGGGGCAAGGGTTCTCAAAGAGGAACACAGGATTTATCCCGAATGTATCCGGCTGTACTGTGAAGGCAAGTTAAAAGTTGACGGCCGTAAGGTGACGATTTTGGAATAAGTGTCGTAAAGGAGACAGATAAATGCAGATTAAGCGTGCCCTGATTAGCGTATCCAACAAGGACGGCGTGGTGGACTTTGCCCGTCAGCTCCATGCAGCCGGTGTGGAGATTATCTCTACCGGCGGTACCATGAAGGCTATAAAGGAAGCGGGGATTCCCGTGACCTATGTCAGCGATGTGACAGGTTTTCCTGAAATCATGGACGGCCGGGTAAAAACTCTTAATCCCTACATTCATGGCGGCATTTTGGCTGTCCGTGACAATGCCGAGCATGTGGCGCAGATGGAAAAGCATGGCATTAAGGGCATTGACCTTGTAGCGGTCAATCTCTATCCCTTTAAGGAAACCATTGAGAGACCCGGTGTGACGCTGTCTGAGGCCATTGAAAACATTGATATCGGCGGCCCGGCTATGGTGCGTGCGTCAGCGAAGAATTTTAAATACGTCACCATCGTCACCAATCCGGCCAGATATGCTGAGGTCATTGCCCAGATTAAGGAAAATGGCGGCGTGGACGATAAAACCCGTATGGAACTGGCTCAGGAAGCCTTTGCACATACGGCAGCATACGATACGATGATTCAGGATTACTTAAAACAGCAGTTGGCAAAATAAGAGGTAAACGACATGAATATACTGGTAATCGGCAGTGGCGGACGGGAGCATACGCTGGTCTGGAAACTTTCCCAGTCCCCAAAAACCGACAGGCTTTATGCCCTGCCGGGCAATCCCGGCATGTCTGATAAAGCGATGTGCGTGGATGGCATCGGGATAACGGACAATCAGGCCATTGTGGAATTTGCCCTGCGCCATCATATTGACCTGGTGGTGGTGGGGCCGGAAGTTCCGCTGACCAACGGTCTGGTGGATGCCGTGGAAGCGGCAGGCATCAGAGCCTTTGGCCCGTCAAAGGCCGCAGCTCAAATCGAAGGTTCAAAAGCTTTTTCCAAGGCATTGATGAAAAAATACCATATCCCCACGGCAAAGTACGAAGTGTTCACCGAGGCAGATAAGGCCCGGGAGTACATTCGGCAGGAGGGGGCGCCGATTGTCATTAAGGCAGATGGGCTGGCCGCCGGCAAAGGCGTGGTGGTAGCGATGACTGAGGATGAGGCGCTGGCAGCCATCAGCGACATTATGGAAGACCGGGAATTTGGCACCGCCGGCAGCCGGGTGGTTATCGAAGAATTTATGGCGGGGGAGGAAGCATCCCTGCTCTGTTTTACAGATGGCAAAACTATTTGCCCCATGATAAGCTCGCAGGATCACAAGCGAGCTTATGACGGCGATAAGGGGCCTAATACCGGCGGTATGGGCACTTATGCACCGGCACCGGTCATGACAGAACAGTTGTTAAATGAAACCTATGCCAAAATCCTGCTGCCGACGATAAACGCGATGGCTCAGGAGGGGAAGCCCTATAAGGGATGTTTGTATGCCGGCCTGATGATTACGGCAGATGGCCCCAAGGTGGTGGAGTTTAACGCCCGGTTTGGCGACCCGGAAACGCAGGTGGTACTGCCCCTGCTGGAAAGTGATTTGGTGGAGATTATGACTGCCTGCTGTGATGGCACGCTGGCAGAACAGAAAATCAGCTGGAGCAAAGATGCCGCTGTTTGTGTGGTCATGGCCGCCGGCGGCTATCCGAAAGATTATCATAAAGGCGATAAGATTACGGGACTGGCGGAAGCAAAAGCAGACGGCAGTCTGGTGTTCCATGCCGGAACCGCGCAGAAAGGCGCGGATATCGTCACTAACGGCGGACGTGTCCTGGGCGTGGTGGCCAAGGCTGCTGATGTCCGTGCCGCTGTGAATAAAGCTTATCATGGCGTTGCGAAAATTTCCTTTAAGGACGCGTTCTACCGCAAGGATATTGCACATAAGGCATTGAACCGCCAGTAAGGCGTGTTTTTCCATGAATACATGGAAAAATATTTACAATATTACATGGGTTTATTATAATATTAGACATGAAGTCGATAACGGACACCCTTCTGTTTTCGGGCAGAAGGATGTCTTTTTTTTAAGGGATGTGTATATATGGATTTTGCAAAGTTAATGGCCGATGTAAATAATTTTGTCTGGGGGCCGATAATGCTGGCTCTGCTGGTGGGGACAGGTATTTTTCTCACTCTGCGGTTGAAGTTTTTGCCATGGATAAACTTATGTTATGCGATACGGATGATTTTCCGGCATAAGTCTGGTCATGAGGGGGATATTTCTCCGTTTCAGTCGCTGATGACAGCTCTGTCGGCAACGGTGGGTACAGGTAATATTGTGGGCGTGGCCACGGCTATGGTTTTGGGCGGCCCCGGAGCACTGGTCTGGATGTGGATAAGCGCGGCTTTCGGTATGTCAACCAAGTACGGCGAGTCTGTACTGGCCGTGAAATATCGGGAGACCAATGCCGTGGGGGAAATGTCCGGCGGCCCTATGTATGCCATGAAAAACGGCATTAAGAACAAATATATTGGCCGTATGCTGGCATTCCTCTTCGCCCTGTTTGTGGTGCTGTCCTCTTTTGGCATCGGCAATATGACGCAGGCAAATTCCATTGCCGCGGCGCTGTCGACAAGCTATGCAGTGCCGTCATGGCTCACGGGGGCTGTAATCGCTGCCGCTGCCCTGATGGTGCTGATTCGCGGCATCCGCAGCATCGGCAAGGTTTCCAGCGTTGTGGTGCCGGGGATGGCTGCCTTCTACTTCATCACTGCTGCTATCGTGATAGTAGTCAACTATGAAGCGGTACTGCCGGGTATCATGGAAATGTTCCGCATGGCCTTTTCCTTTGATTCGGTGGCCGGTGGTGTGGGCGGCTCCATTGTGGCCTCCATGCTCACCTCCATGCGCTGGGGCGTAGCCCGCGGCGTGTTCTCCAATGAGGCCGGCCTGGGGTCAGCACCTATCGCCGCTGCCGCAGCCCAGACTGACCATGCTTCACGGCAGGGGTATGTCAACATGACGGGAACCTTCTTTGACACGATGATTGTCTGCATGCTGACAGGTCTGGTCATCGCCTCTTCCGGCATGCTGGGCATGGTTAATCCCGAAACAGGGGAACTGCTGTCAGGCGCAGAGCTGACCATTGCCGCTTTCAGTACGGTGTTTGGCGAATACGGCAAGCTGATTATCTCGATTTCCCTGAGCCTGTTTGCTTTTTCCACCATTCTGGGCTGGGAATATTACGGCGAAAAGGCCTTGGAGTATCTGATAAAAAAACGCCCGGTCATTATGGGCTACCGCGTGATTTTCAGCTTGGTGACCTTTGTGGGAGCCACGACGGCCTTGGAAGTCGTCTGGAATTTTTCTGATACCATGAACGGGTTAATGGCCATTCCTAACCTTATCTGCCTGCTCATTTTGAACAAGGATATTGCTGATGAATGTTTTGCATTCCAGCGTGATGTGGTGGTCAAGGAAAAGCAGGGCGAAGTTGTGGATATGGCCTGCGATGAATAAGACTGGTACTAAAAAAGTGAGGGATTCTGCCTGAATGGCAGCATCCCTCACTTTTTTACAGGCAGAATTTTTCTAGCGAATTCTGAATAATTATATTATAATATATATAACAAATAGTGTATAGTTTGCTTTTTTCATTGGTGGGAAAGCTGATGAAAGAAATTTTTGAGCATAGATGGGAGCAATATGAATGAAAAGGTATGATGCTTATACTTTTTTTGTGGCTATTGTGCTGGGCTTAATGGGAACAGGGCAGAGTCTGACTGAAGCCGCTGTCAATCCTACAGATGTTTCCGGCATACAGATGGAACGTGACCGCAGGGATATGGAACGGGAACAAGTGCGCGAGCAGATTGCTGAGGATGAAGCTACCAAAAATTCTCAGGTGGAGCAGGGCGAAACTTCCTCCACTGAGAACGCCGATACAGAAATTCATTTTGAATTGAAACGGGTGGAGTGGAATCCCTCGGCGATTCTTACGCAGGAGGAACTGCAAGCGGTTACGGATGCGTATATTGGACGGCAGATTACGGCGAAAGACCTGTTGGAGATGACCGATAAAATCACGGCATTGTATCGCGAGAAAGGCTATATGACCTGCGGTGCTGTGCTGAATCGGCGGATTCATGACGGTGTGGCGAAAATCCGGCTCGTAGAAGGCCGGACGGAGGAGATTTCGGTAAGCGGAAATAGCAGTACCAGAGAAGATTACATAACGGGGCGTCTGGGACTGAAGCCGGGAGAGATTGCCAATATCAATAAGCTGAACAATGATTTGCGCTGGTTTCATGGAACCAATGATATTCAGCTGCGAGTGCTGATAAAACCCGGATCTAAGGAAGGGACAACAGATTATGAAATCATTGCTTTTGAGCCGCAAAATCAGACGGTGACTCTTTACACGGATAATGACGGCTATGAAAACAGCGGCCGCTGGCGGCAAGGTGTTTTCTACACTGTGAGAAGCCTGTCAGGCTATCGTGATGCTTTGCGTGCCAGTTTCATTCGCAGTCAGGGCACCAAGTCCTGGGCTATAGGCTATAGTTTCCCCCTCTCACGCCGGGGCATGCGGCTGGACCTTAATTATTCAGGAAATAAAACTCAGGTAACCAGCGGTGGTGAGCTGAAAGCCTTGGGCGTGCGGGGGAAAGCACAATCATTTTCACTTACCTGGCGGATACCATTCAATATAACCAAACATTCGCGTCATGAGACAGGCATACAATACGTCTATCAGAAGTCAAAGACGGAATTGGAGAATATCACACCGATGCAGGTCTGGACGGATGACAAGATTAGCCGCGTCATTCCCTATGTGTCCTTTACGCATTATGGGGATTCCAGCGTGTTCTATCACAAACATTCCTTTGTGCTGGCGAAGCGCCGCGATATTGACGGGAAGTCTGATTCAGCCAATCTCTATCGGCTCAGTTCCTTCTGGCAGAAACGCTATAACGGTGGACAGTTCTGGCAGGCCCGGCTGGACGGACAGTGGAGTTCAAGTGATTATCTGGCTTCATCAGATCGCTTCTTCATTGGTGGTGTGAACAGCGTTCGTGGTTATGAAGAAGGCTTTATTGGCGGTATAAAAGGCATGACCGCAAATCTGGAGTATCATATTCCGCTGGATAAGACCAGACACTATTTTTTCTTCCCGTTTTTTGACTGGGGGACGATAAACGGCGAAGTAGGAATGGAACATAAGACGCTCATGAGCGCCGGAATGGGAATGGAAGCAAGGTACAAGAATATTTATGGTACACTTACAATCGGGTTCCCTTTAAAGAAAGACTTTTATGGGAACACTGTGGACAGCTCACGAATAGATTTTTCTATGTCGGCCACTTTTTAACTTTTTTACTCAAGTATGGGAAAAAAGCAGTCGATAAATATTTAGAGAGGAATCATATATCGTGAAATTTTATGCCGGATGGGAGATTTTTTGCCGACATTGATACATGGATGAATATAAGGAAGCAGGTGTATACCATGGGATATAAATATTTTGTCAAAAAGCGGCAGCAGAAGAGACTGTTTAGTTCACTAGCCTTGGCGGTAAGCTTTATGGCTTACCCCTATGGCATTGGTGAGGCGGCAACAGAGATTGTGCCCAAGGATAGTAGTGATGCAGGTAAAATTGCTCACTCAGGGAATGTTTACAGTATCTCGCCGCAAAAAGATACCGGGACTTTGGCCTATAACCGTTTTGAAAAATTTAATTTGGCTAGTGGCGATATTGCCAATCTGCTGTTTGGCAATTCCTCTACGCTGGCTAATCTTGTGCATAATAGAATCAGCATAGATGGTATTGTAAATGGCATCAAGGATGGCAGGATTAACGGTCATCTGATCTTCCTTAGCCCTGATGGCATAGCCGTGGGCGCATCCGGCGTTATAAATGCCGGCCAGTTCACAGGCATTGTTCCGTCTTCCAAAGAGTTTGAAAATTTATACAATACAGAAAATAACATTGCGATGGAGGCTATTAACAACCTCACGACTTATGGCAATGGCAAGACTATTGATATCAGTGGGCAGGTTAATACCCATAGCGGCATTATGCTGGGCGCAGGCATTATCAATATCAAGGACGGTGCCGTGCTGCAGAGCACGAAGAGCCTTGATTTTAAAGATTTGGTAAAAATAAATGCCGGAGATACCGTCAGTGCAGATTTGAATAACGTCACGGCAGTGGTGGAAGGTTCGGGCGGCGATATCATTTTGACGGCAAAGCAGGAGTCTGCGGTCAAGGATACTAAGCCTTTACTGGATGCCAACGGCAATGTGCAAAAAGATGAAAGCGGCAAGGACAAAACAGAAGCCAATCTCATCAGGTGGAGTGACCGGTCTACGGACATTGCCGCTGCTGTCAACATAGGGCAGGATGCAACGAGCAAGGGCGTCAAAATAAGCAGCAGTGACAGTGCTGTGAAGATTACGGCGGATAGCACCAGCACTTATGAGGACAGCACCCCTATGAGCCTCACGCACACCTTGAAGGGCATTATCCTGGGGGATGACAAAACCCTGCTTGATGGCGCTATCAACAAGCTGGCAGGCAACGAAGCCGGAGCGAACAAGTATCTGTTTGTCAATTATTCCAGCAAGAAGAACAAAGCGTCTGTCAATATTGGGAAGGACAGTGCCATTACGGCCAATAATATTGATATTGCCGCTAATTCCAAGGTGGAAATAGCGCAGTCTATCACTGTGCCTGTGGGCGAGAATAAAAAGGATAGCGAAGGCAAGACAGTCCCTAGCGGTTCCAAGGCCGTAGCAGCAGTGGCGGTTTCCCGTGTCTATAATGCGGCAGATGTGGTTATTGATGGCACTTTGACGGCTTCGGGAGCAGATGGTGAAACCGGCAATGGTATCAAAATTGCAGCCAATGCGGACACGAAAGCGGAACTTTCCGCAACCGGCAGTGGTGGCGAGGGTAATGCCGTAGCGGTAGGCGTGGCGGTTCTGACGGGTGATACCAAGTCCAAGGTGAAGATGGATAACCCGACAAATGCAGCGGTCTTTGCGGCGGAAAAGGGTAAGGCAGCAGTGGAAGCGGTCACGAACAGCGATGTAAGTATCAACGTGGGTGCAGTGGGGGCTGCGAGCTATGTGGTTTCCAACGTGGGCGTGGCCAACTATGACACCAGTGCCGATGTGAGCATAGACCGCGCTATCAAGGCCGGGGATTTTGCTATCAAAGCAGAGAACAATACCACCGGGCTGAAAATGACGGTGGATAATACGGTGAAGCCTGTAGCGGACGGCAACAAGGGCAAAGACACTGCGGAGGAAAACGAAGCGCAGAAGAACGAGGACGATAATGCTGCTAATGCGGAGAAAAACAAGCCTGACTCGGAAAAATCCAAGGACGAACAGGAAAGCGAGAAAAAATCCGGCGACCCCACGCAGTTAATCAAGAATGCCTCCGTGGATTCTGCGGATGACAAGACAAAGGACGCCGCAGGTGACGATGGCAAGGGCGGCATAAAGGATGTCAAGGACAAGGTGGAAGGCACCAATGAGGGCGGCGATAATGAGAGGAAAAATTCTGCCTTTGGTCTGGGTGCTGCTGTAGGCGTTGTTTCCAACAAAAACGATGCCAATGTCACTTTGGGGAAAAATGCTGTCATTACAGCAACAAAGCCTGAAAATGCAGATGCCTCGGATGGCGCTGTCAAAGTAACTGCCAACACGTTTATGACAGCCTCTGCCGACAAGGCGGACAGCCTGCAGCTGGTGGTGAAGAATACTCAGGCCAACGCCAATGTAGAAATCGGTGCCGCCGTATTGGTCAGCAATGTGAATAACAATGCAAAAATTTTGCTGAATAATGAAGGGGAGAAGTCTGCCCAAATCAAGGGTGAGGCTGTATCTCTGGGCGCGGCAGCTGGCATGGGACAATACGAAAAAGAATCAGAGAAGAAAACCAGCACACTGTCCTACACGGTGAGCGCCGAGGGAACTGC
>JAGAYB010000043.1 GCA_017940705.1 Selenomonas sp.
CGATGTTATTGAAGTGTTCCCGGCAGGCTATAACAACCGGGCTGTGCGCATAGAACTCTTTGGCGATGAAATTGACCGCATGGTGGAGTACGATGTGGTGACGGGAGAAATCTATGGCGAGCGCACCCATTTGATGGTGTTCCCGGCCTCCCATTATGTGACGGAGGACGAGGATATGAAAATCGCCATGAGGGATATCCGGGCGGAACTGGAGGAGCAGCTGAAGCTGTTCCGTGATAGCGGCAAACTGCTGGAGGCGCAGCGCATTGAACAGCGTACTAACTACGATTTGGAAATGATGCAGGAGATGGGCTATTGCTCTGGCATAGAAAACTACTCCCGGCATCTGACCCATCGGCAGGCAGGGGAGGCACCCTACACGCTGCTGGATTACTTCCCGGAGGATTTTTTGATTGTGGTGGACGAGTCTCATGTGACCCTGCCTCAGGTGCACGCGATGTACGCCGGAGACAGGAGCCGCAAGGTTTCGCTGGTGGAAAACGGTTTCCGCCTGCCATCTGCTTTTGACAATCGTCCCCTGACCTTTGAGGAGTTTGCGGCGCGTATAAATCAGATTATCTATGTGTCAGCCACCCCGGGCAAATACGAACAGGAACAGGCGCAGCAGATTGCACAGCAGGTTATCCGTCCTACGGGCCTGGTCGACCCGGAAATCGAGGTGCGCCCGCTGGAGGGGCAGATTGATGATTTGCTGGCGGAAATCCGCCTGCGTATTGAGCGCAATGAGCGTGTGCTGGTCACGACCCTGACCAAGAAGATGGCAGAAAATCTGACGGATTATCTGAAGGAGGCCGGCGTGAAGGTGCGTTATCTGCATTCGGACATTGCTACCATCGAACGGGCGGAAATCATTCATGATTTACGGGCTGGGGAGTTTGATGTGCTTGTCGGTATAAATCTCTTGCGCGAGGGTCTGGATATGCCGGAGGTTTCCCTGATTGCGATTCTCGATGCCGACAAGGAAGGTTTCCTGCGCTCGGATACATCCCTGATTCAGATAATCGGCCGTGCCGCCCGTAATGCTAATGGCCGGGTAATCATGTACGCCGACAGGATTACGGACTCCATGAAACGAGCCATGGACGAAACTGAACGCCGCCGGGAAATCCAGCAGGCTTACAACAAGGAACATGGCATTGTGCCCAAGACCATTATTAAACCCATTAAGCCGCTGATTGAGACGACTTTGGTGGCTGAGACTGCTGCGGACTATACGTCAGGTGAGGGCAGAAAGAAAAAGAAGCTCACCAAAAAGGATAAGGAGAATCTGGTCAAGACCCTGCTCCGGGAAATGCAGCAGGCCTCCCGGGCGCTGGAATTTGAACGGGCGGCAGAACTGCGTGATATGATATTAGAACTGGATGGGACACTTCCTCAGGGCAAAGGTAAGTGAGTGGTATAAAAGTCCCCATAAGCTAGAGATTGGTCTAACTTATGGGGACTTTTGGTGAATTACTAGTTTGTTGTTGTCGATGTCAATACGTTCTTAAAGTTATCTGTTACAGCTCAGCTTGGTGGAGGTGGGAATACTTTTTCTCCGCTCACTAAATGACCCACTAGTAAAATATCGTCTTATAGTGACCTTGCGCCGGGCAGGCCAACGGCGCGTCTATCAGCTTTGCCTGCCGTTTATGCTGTTTGTGGGCCAGCCCTCACTTTGTTCGGGCAGTCGTTCCGCTGCGAAAAAGCATCCCCACCTCCGCCTGAGCAAATATTTGTATTAAAACGCTTGGTATCGGCGGTAAGCAAACAATTACATCGATGTGCTTGTTACGAGAAGGGACGAGTTCATGTTTGTTGCCTAATTCGTATCGTGGGGTGAACGGGGAGTGGTTTTTCTGTCTGGAGCGACTGCCTGAGCGTCAGCGAAGGCCGGCACGCCGTAGAAATCAGCTAAGTAAGTACGCTGAAAGGAGCGCCGTTGGCCTGCCCGGCGCAGGTAACTGGACAGCTAAAAATTATCAGGGCGGGTCGTTTAGCGGAAACAGAAAAATTACTCCCCGTGAACCCCGTGCATCGTATGAACGGGATATATTTAGCACGCACTAACCAATAAACTGCAATAAGTCGGTGTAATTATTTGTTGGTCAGCCCCAGTTTTTCCAGCATATCAAGGTCTTCTTTGATAGTGGTGCCGGAGGTGGTGAGCATATTGCCGGTGATGGAGGCGGAGGCTCCGTGCTGAAATGCCGTGGCTCCGTTTTCCGGGAGCAGCTTGCGGCCGGCGGCCAGCCTGATATTGGCTTCGGGGTTGATGAGCCGGAAAATGGCTACGGTGCGGAGTATGTCCTCTGCCGGCAGGGGCGGCTGCCCTTCAAGCCCCGTGCCCTTTATCGCCATCAGCGCGTTAATGGGGATGGATTTTATATTCAGCTCGGCCAGACTCAGAGCCATATCCAGTCGGTCCTCCCACGTTTCGCCCATGCCGATGATACCGCCGGAGCAAACATCCAATCCCTCAGACTGTGCCAGACGAATGGTCCTTATGCGGTCCTCATAGCTGTGAGTGGTGCAGATATGAGGGAAGTAACGCCGGGAGGTTTCGATGTTATGATGATAGCTTTTTACCCCGGCGGCTCTGAGCTGCTGGAACTGCTGACGGTTCAAAATACCGTGGGAGGCGCAGAGGTCTATCTTTAGCGTGGCCTTCATTTTTTCATAGGCGGCGATGGCCTGTGCAAATTCTGCTCCGCCAAGAGCTCTGCCCGAGGTCACGATGGCGAAGCGGTTTACCCCGGCCTGCTCATTGGCAAGGGCACTGTGCAGGATTTCTTCTGCCGGCAGGAAGGAATATTCCTCAACACCCGTATGATGGCAGGCTGCCTGAGCGCAGTATTTGCAGTCCTCACTGCAGCGGCCGCTGCGTCCGTTGATGATGGTACACAAATCAACGTGATTGCCGCAAAAATGTTTTTGCACCTTGCCGGCACAGGACTGCAGCTCTTTTAGCGGCGCAGTAATCAGCCAGGCTGAATCATCCTTTCGGGAAAGGCGGCGGCCGTTAATGATGTCATTGGCTAAATCTGCCAGTTGTGTTGTCATATTATCATATCCTTTGCTAGTGATACAATCTACGATAAACGAATAAGCAAACAATGTCAACATAAAATTATATTTAGGTTTACTAAGCTACTGCAAGGGTAAATTGACATAAAGGAAACGTTGTAATAAACTATTTTACAATAAAGGCGATTGAGAGAGCGTGAAAGAGGTATTTTCATGGAACAATTCATCAAAATCAGAGGTGCCAGAGCCCATAACTTAAAAAATATCAATGTTGATATTCCGCGTGACAAATTGGTAGTGGTTACAGGACTGTCCGGGTCGGGGAAATCTTCTCTGGCCTTTGATACGGTATACGCTGAGGGGCAGCGGCGCTATGTGGAGTCTTTGTCCTCCTATGCCCGGCAGTTTTTAGGACAGATGGATAAGCCGGATGTGGATAATATTGACGGCTTGTCTCCGGCCATTTCCATTGACCAGAAGACTACCAGCCACAATCCCAGGTCTACTGTTGGCACGGTGACGGAAATTTACGATTATCTGCGCCTGCTCTTTGCCCGGGCCGGACGCCCCCATTGTCCCAAATGCGGCAAACCCATTACCCAGCAGACAGTTGACCAGATGGTAGACCAGATTAAGGAACTGCCGGAGCGCACGAAAATTTTGCTGATGGCTCAGGTGGTGCGGGGCAAGAAGGGCGAACACCGGAAGATTCTCGACCATATCCGTCATGAGGGCTATGTCAGGGTGCGTATTGACGGGGAAATTTTTGATGTCAATGATGAGATACGTCTGGAAAAGAATAAGAAACATACCATAGAGGTAGTGGTAGACCGGCTGGTGGTACGTGAGGGTATGGAGCAGCGTCTGGCTGATTCGCTGGAAACGGCGCTGAAATTGGGCGAGGGTGTTGTCTACGTGCAGATTGTGGACGGTGAGCTGCTGATGTTCAGTGAGAACTTCGCCTGCGTGGACTGCGGTATCAGCCTGCCGGAAATCACGCCGCGGATGTTTTCTTTCAATAATCCTTACGGTGCCTGTCCTGTATGTACGGGACTGGGCAGCCACATGGAATTTGATGAGGAACTGGTGATTCCTGACCCGTCACTTTCCGTGGGGGAGGGCGTTTTTGCCCCATTGTCAAAAAATCTCCATTCCTATGCTATGTGTGCTATGGATGCCGTGCTGCGGGACTATGGCTACACTTTGGATACGCCGTGGAATGAGTTGAACAAAAAGACGCAAAAACTTCTGCTGCATGGCTCCCCTGACGAAAAATTCCGTTTCCGTTACACCAATATGTTTGGCGAAAATAAGGAATACAATGTGGAGTTCGAGGGTGTCATGCCCCTGCTTGCCCGGCGTTATCATGAGACAGATTCCGATGAAATGCGCGAGGCTTACGAAAACTACATGACGGAGATACCCTGTCCGGCCTGTCATGGTGCCCGCCTGAAACCTGAAACCTTGTCGGTGCTGGTTGGGGACAAAAATATCAATGAAGTCACCGGCCTGAATATCCGGGAGGCGGAAGATTTCTTCCAAAGTCTGGAATTAACGGCCCGGGAGGCTAAAATCGCCAGACAGATTCTAAAGGAAATCCATGCCCGATTAAACTTCCTTTTAAATGTAGGCCTTGATTACCTGACCCTGTCCCGGGCGGCAGGTACCTTATCGGGAGGCGAGGCTCAGCGCATCCGTCTGGCAACTCAGATAGGCTCAGGTCTGCAGGGCGTGCTCTACGTTTTGGATGAGCCCAGTATCGGACTGCATCAGCGCGATAACAACCGCCTGCTGGAAACCTTGAAGAACTTGCGCGATTTGGGCAACACCCTGCTGGTGGTAGAGCATGATGAAGACACCATGTACGCGGCTGACAATATCATTGATATCGGGCCGGGGGCCGGTGCCCATGGCGGACAGGTCGTAGCTCAGGGCACGGCGCAGGAAATCATGCAGGTGCCGGAATCGGTAACAGGACAGTATCTGTCCCGGAAAAAATTCATTCCCGTACCTTCACGGCGCCGTCCCGGCAATGGTAAATGTCTGGAGGTCATCGGTGCTGCGGAGAACAATCTGCAGGATATCAATGTGAAATTTCCGCTGGGCACGCTGACCCTGGTTACGGGTGTTTCCGGCTCCGGCAAAAGTACGCTGGTCAATGAGATACTTTTCAAGGGCATTGCTTCGCGTCTGTACCGGGCCAAGGGCAAGCCGGGGCGTCACAAGAGAATCAAGGGCTTGGAGCATATTGACAAGATTATTGATATCGACCAGCAGCCCATCGGCCGGACGCCGCGCTCCAATCCGGCCACCTATACCGGCGTATTTGATGCCATCAGGGAGCTGTTCAGCCAGACCAGTGAGTCAAAGGTTCGCGGCTACAAGGCCGGACGGTTCAGCTTCAACGTAAAGGGCGGCCGTTGTGAAGCCTGCAAGGGTGACGGTATATTGAAAATCGAAATGCACTTCCTGCCCGACGTCTATGTGCCCTGTGAAGTCTGCAAGGGCGCACGGTATAACCGGGAAACACTTGAAGTCCGCTACAAAGGCAAGACCATTGCCGATGTGCTGGACATGACCATTGATGAGGCCGTGGCTTTCTTTGCCAATGTGCCGAAGATTGCTCGCAAACTACAGGTCATTCAGGATGTAGGGCTGGGCTATATCAAGCTGGGACAGCCGGCGACAACGCTTTCCGGCGGTGAGGCACAGCGTGTGAAATTGGCCACGGAATTGTCCCGGCGCAGTACGGGCAAGACGCTTTATATTCTGGACGAGCCGACAACCGGCCTGCATTCGGCGGATATCCATAAGCTGCTGGGGATTTTGCAAAGACTGGTAGATGGCGGTGATACCGTGGTGGTCATTGAGCACAACCTCGATGTGATTAAGACGGCTGATTATATTATTGATCTGGGCCCGGAAGGCGGAGACAAGGGCGGCACGATTGTCGCCACCGGGCGTCCTGAGGACATCGTCAAAGTAGCAGCTTCCTATACCGGCAAATTCCTCAAGCCCCTGCTCGAAGAAAAAAACGGATAATATCTGCGTTATAACGCCGTTGTTCCAGTTTTGCCATAGGCAAAACTTCCTCTTGGCGTTTCAACGAGGTGGGAGATATGCTCGCCGCCTGTTTTGGTATTCGTGCCCCCACCTGCTGAGGTGGGGGACATTTTCTTGCCTCGTTATAA
>JAGAYB010000277.1 GCA_017940705.1 Selenomonas sp.
AGTCGAAGGGAATATCTATCTTGGTCACTCTGCACTTGTAGAGGATGGTAGACACCGGCGCGGCGGCGTACAAAAATACGGTATCGCCTGCGATAATGCCACGTCCCTGTTTCCAGTCACTCTCATTCTTATCATCAAAGGCATGAATTACATCGTAATATTTGGGATTTGCGGGGACGAGCCACTCTTTCGGCGGACGCTCCTTTGCTTTCCGATATTTCTTAGATGTGACGGCGTAGCTTTCAGCCAGCAGGCTTTGGATATCCTTTATCGGTACAGTGCCGTCCAACAGCACTGATACCCAATTGCCACGGCTGATATGATAGCCCTTGAAATAGCCTTTCTGATGTATGAGCATATCGGCATAAGAAGTATCGGCCAGTTTCACGTTGAGTATATCCACTCTCTCCTTGCCCAAAAGCCCCAGATTTTCTCTGGGGATATCCATTATAAGACCATACCACTTGCGGTTATTCTCATGACGAAGAACGGCATAGTGCGGAAATCGCCGCCACAGATATTCCGGCTTCGTTTTGTATTTCTCATGTACATACAGCAAAACATCTTCTCGTAACATCATGTTCCCCCCATCATGATTATCATAAAAGAAATTCGTTATTTTCGGTGTTATTCCTGCTTTTATGGCTATTTTGCACCTTCCAAAGCCACACTGCATTCACCTGCGGTAAACCATCTTCTTTATCCTACGGGCGTTTAATCTTCAAATAATTGCGCCCGTAGCCACCGCACATATAGAAAAACGGCTTTCCTGCTCTGCCTTTGCAGAACGGAAAGCCGTGCCAGCTCATATAACAAGCGGTTTTAGTACCTGTGCCACTCTATAGCCTTAGTCTATTATTCAATTACCAAGCCTACCGGACAATGGTCGCTGCCGAAAATTTCATTGTGGATGGTTGCATCCTTGATTTTTTCCTGCAGACGCTTGGAGGCAACAAAGTAATCAATGCGCCACCCGGCGTTGTTGTCCCTTGCTTTTCTGAGATAAGACCACCAGGTGTAAATCCCGGTGCGCTCGGGGTACAAAGTGCGGAAGGTGTCGATAAAGCCTGCCTCCAGCAGTTCTGTGAACTTCTGCCGTTCTTCATCGGTAAAGCCGGCATTATGATGATTGGTCTTGGGATTTTTGAGGTCGATTTCCTGATGAGCCACATTGAGGTCACCGCAGACCACTACCGGCTTTTGCGCGTCAAGTTTCAGCAGGTATTCCCGAAAGGCGTCCTCCCATTCCATACGGTAGGAAAGGCGTTCCAGCTCGCGTTTGGAGTTGGGGGTGTAAACCGTTACCAAAAACATCTCCGGGAATTCCAGCGTGATTACCCGGCCTTCGTGGTCATGTTCTTCAATGCCAAGGCCATAGGTGACATTGAGCGGCTCAATCCGTGAAAACACCGCTGTGCCGGAATAGCCCTTCTTTTCGGCGCTGTTCCAATACTGTTTGTAGCCGGGCAAATCCAAGATTGCCTGGTCTGGCTGCATTTTCGTTTCCTGCAGGCAGAATACGTCTGCATCCAGTTTGCAGAATGACTCCATAAATCCCTTTTTCAGGCAGGCCCGCAAGCCGTTGACATTCCAGGAAATAAATTTCATCGTCTACGCCTCCCCTGTTACGGCAGTGTCTTGAACTGCCCGATTGGCCAGAATACCAGCATGGCCTTGCCCTTGATTAAATCGAAAGGCACAAAGCCCACATCGGCAAAGCGGCTGTCCTCGGAATTGTTGCGGTTATCCCCCATCACAAAGACAGTTCCTTTTGGCACCGTGGATTTGGGATATTCGCTACGGGTGGGCTCTAAAATGTAGTCCTCATTCAGGAGCTGGTCATTGACAAAGACCTTGCCGCCTTTAATCTCCACCGTATCGCCGCCGGTAGCAATGACACGCTTGATGAAGTCACGGCTGCGGTCACGGGGATATTCAAAGACGAGAATTTCATTTTTCTGGGGCTCACGGAAGTTGTAAATGAATTTATTAACTACCAGACGCTCCTGAGATTGCAATGTCGGCCGCATGGACGGGCCGTCAACAATGTATAACTCTACGATAAACTCGCGGATGAAAAAAGCCAGCACCACCGCAATGACGATGGATATCAGCCAGTCTTTTGCTTCTTCACCTAATGAACTCATATAGGATTTCCTCCTCTTGCTGTGTTTGGAGCCGTTCTACGAAAAAATGAGGACTGCTTTAAAGCAGTCCCCATCCTTACGCAGATTAGCGTTTTTCTTTGATACGAGCAGCTTTACCCGTAAGGTTGCGCAGATAGTAAAGTTTTGCACGACGGACAACACCGCGGCTGACAACTTCAATCTTGGCAATACGCGGAGAATGAACCGGGAACAGACGTTCTACGCCGATACCGTAGGAAATACGGCGGACGGTGAAAGTCTCACGAACGCCAACGCCCTGACGAGCGATTACGCGGCCTTCGAATACCTGAATACGCTCACGGTTGCCTTCGACGATTTTTGCATGAACGCGGACTTTGTCGCCGGGTGCAAAAACGGGAATGTCGCTGCGGAGCTGTTCTTTCTCCAGAGTCTCGATGATGTTCATTTTTATTTTCCTCCTTAATCAGACGTTCGTGGCAAGCTCGTGCCTGCTCAGAGGATCGCCCACATACCTAAGTAGTTTACCATAAAAAATCAGCGGCTTCAATACCTAAAAAATATTTTTTTAGGTATTCCCCTGCACTGTGAACACTGAACTGAGCAGCTTTTTCGTGTAAGGGTGCCGGGCTTCCTGTATCCTGTCTCCCGGCAGCTCTTCGACAATCCGCCCCTGCTGCATCACGGCCACCCGATGGCTGATTAAACTTACGAGAGCTAAATCGTGACAGATGAAAATATAGCTGACGCCCCGTTCCTTCTGGATTCGGGCCAAAAGTTTCGCTATACTGTCCTGTACGGACACATCCAAGGCGCTGGTGGCCTCATCGCAGATGATGACCTCCGGCTCCAATATAAGCGCCCTGGCAATGCCTACACGCTGCCGCTGGCCACCGGAGAGTTCATGCGGATAACGCAGGGCGATTTCCGGGTTAAGCTCTACCTGATTTAGTAGTGCCACCGCTCTGGCCTCGGCCTCTTTACTGCTGACCTTGGCGAAGTTGCGCAAGGGCTCACAGATAATATCGCGAATCCTCATTTTCGGATTGAACGCCGTGGCCGGGTCCTGAAAAATCATCTGGATATGCCTGGCCATATTCCGGCGCTTCTCTCCTGAAAGGCTCGTTATATCCTCGCCTTTGAAATAAATCCTGCCGCTGGTCGCCGGGTGCAGCCCCATAATGGTACGCACAAAGGTTGACTTGCCGCAGCCGGACTCGCCGACCAGCCCCAGAGTTTCTCCGCGGTACAACTGGAGGCTCACATCCTGACAGGCGGTAAATTTCGTGCCGTCGCCTTTGGTAAATTCCTTACAGATTTTATCCGTTGACAGCAAGATTTCCTTATCCGGCATAGCGTTTGCCTCCAATCTCCGGCACGGCCTTTAAGAGGGACTGCGTGTAGGCGGCCTTAGGCTGGGCAATAACCTCCGCCGTACTGCCGTACTCCACCACTTTGCCCCCGGTCATGACCATGATTTTATCCGCCATGTGCGCCGCCACGCCGATATTATGCGTGACGATAATCATGGCCGAACCTGCTTCGTGGACAACCTGCATGAGTTCGTCCACAATCTGCGCCTGCGTGGTCACATCGAGAGCCGAAGTCGGCTCATCTGCGAGCAGCAGCTTGGGCGCAAAGGCCAGCGCCATGGCAATGCCCACACGCTGACGCATACCGCCGCTGAGTTCAAAGGCATGGGACTCCATCACGCGCTGCGGATCCGGCAGATTCATACGCGCCAGCAGGGAGCAGGCCATATCTGCCGCTTCATTTTTGCTCATGGTGCTGTGCAGCTGCAAATATTCCACAAACTGCCTGCCGATGGTCTGAACCGGA
>JAGAYB010000278.1 GCA_017940705.1 Selenomonas sp.
GATAGTAATCTGATTCGGGTCAGAGGTAACCTGCGTGACCGTGTTGATGATACAACCGTTGTCCTTGCCATCAAGATTGGCCGTGAGGACGTAGAGCCCATAGGAAATATTAAACATGGCTTTGGGATTCATAATACTGCCTCCTTTTAAAAAGAAAATTCCGACATATATAAAATCATTATACAAGATTTTTCTGCGCGTACCAAGGAAAATCCTGCTTATCTGCGAACAGGGTATTGAGTAAAATTGCAAAATAATATATAGTAAAACAGTAGGTTTTTAACGAAAGCACAGAGAAGGTGTAGATATTGAGTAAAAAAATAGCAGCCGTGGCCATGAGCGGCGGCGTTGACAGTTCCCTGACAGCGGCGCTGCTCATGGAGCAGGGCTATGATGTTATCGGCATTACCATGCTGTTATCGGCAGAGGGGCGCGGCGGTGCTTTGGACTTAGAGGGCGGCGAACTGCCCGACAGCGTTGTGGATGCCAAAAAAGTAGCTGATGTGCTGGGCATTAAACATTATACGGTTGACTTCCGTAAAGAGTTTCAGACAAATGTAATAGATTACTTCCTCAACGAATATGCCAAGGGGCGGACGCCAAACCCCTGCGTCATGTGCAACCCGTCCATGAAGTTTGGTTTATTGCTGGATAAAGCTTTGGAACTTGGGGCAGATTTTCTGGCAACCGGGCATTACGCCAGGGTGGAGCAGCTGGAAAATGGGCGGTATGTGGTAAAGAAGGGACTGGACGAGCATAAAGACCAGTCCTATGCCCTGCATCGCCTGCCGCAGAAATCTTTGGCACATATTCTGCTGCCTTTAGGCGGCATGACCAAGGAACATGTTCGGGAACTGGCAGAAAAAATCGCTTTGCCGGTAGCGCATAAGGCGGAAAGTCAGGAGATTTGCTTTGTGCCCCATGATGATTACAAAGCCTTTTTGAAAACTCATCGGCCGGAGTGCCTGCATAAGGGCAACATCGTTGACGGAGAGGGCAAGGTGCTGGGGCGTCATGAAGGTGTGCCGCTTTATACAATCGGCCAGCGTAAAGGACTGGGCATCGCCGCCCCTGAGCCGCTGTATGTGAACAGATTAGATACGGAACGCAATGAAGTTGTAGTAGGCGGCAATCAGGCTGTATTTGCTAAAGGCCTTTTGGCCAGTGATGCCAACTGGATTGCCATTGACGATGTGACTGATGGTCAGGTGCTGGGTGCCAAGATCCGCTACGGCAAGCGTGAAGCGCAGGCCACACTCACCAAACGGGCAGACGGTCTGTTGCAGGTTGACTTTGCAGAACCGCAGCGCGCCGTGACGCCGGGGCAGTTCGTGGTGTTCTACGCTGGTGATGTGCTGGTGGGGGGCGCCATGATTGAAAGGCCGCTCTGAGATTTTAATTTAGTGAGATTATTTTCCTTGCCTTTTTATCTGTGACGCGCTATAATAACAAACAAAGCAGACGAGAGCTGCTCAAGGACAAGCAAATACATTGCCTTTTTAAAATGCGTACTGCGATACGCATAAGAGGAGCCTGTTAGTTTTATATCCGGCATAGCTGTAAGTTTAAGTAAACTGGAGCTTTCTTATGCATACGCATAAGAAAGCTCTTTTTGGTATGTAAGGTTTTTTAAAAGACAATGGATTTCTCCTTGAAAATTTATGCAAGATTACTGTATAATTATTTATGTCAACCTGATAAGGAGTGAACGACTTGGAGAAAAACACTTTATCCCTGCGAGGGAAGAATGTTTTGGGACTGGAGGATTTCAGCCCTGAGGAAATTCGGCTGGTGCTGAATACCGCCAAAGAGATGAAGAACATCATCCACCGGGATATCAAGAAGGTGCCCACTTTGCGAGGCAAATCCATTGTCACCCTGTTTTATGAACCAAGTACGCGGACCAGGACTTCTTTTGAGCTGGCCGGTAAATATCTGGGCGCGGATGTGGTAAACATCACCTCCGGTTCAAGCAGCATTGTCAAGGGCGAAAGCCTGCGCGATACGCTCTACACCATCGAAGCCATGGGGGTGGATGCCATCGTCATGCGCCATAAGGCCGAAGGTGCAGCCGAGTACGCCAGCCGGGTGGTAAGTCCAGTAATCCTCAACGCCGGTGATGGCGCTCATGCCCATCCTTCCCAGGGGCTCCTTAACCTGTTTACGATTCAGGAACATAAGGGGCATTTAGAAGGCTTGAAGGTGGCCATTATCGGTGATGTGATGCACAGCCGCGTCGCCCGTTCCGATATCTACGGCATGCGCAAGATGGGCATGGAAGTTCATATCGCCGGCCCCAAGACACTGCTGCCCAGATTCCTCTACGAAGAGCCGGGAATTGTGGTACACGAGCGTATTGAAGATGCCATAGAGAACGCTGATGTCATCGAAGTGCTGCGCATCCAGCTTGAACGCATGAAAGGCGGCCTGTTCCCGACCACCAGGGAGTATGCGCGGATTTTCGGCCTCAATGACAACCGCCTGAAACTGGCCAAGGATGATGTACTGATTCTGCATCCAGGCCCCATGAACAAAGGCTGGGAAATTTCTCCCTTTACGGCCTACGGTAAAAATTCGGCCATTCAGGAGGAAGTGCAGAATGGCGTAGCGGTGCGCATGGCGCTCTTTACCTTGGTACTGACGGGAGGAAAACAGGCATGAAACTTTTGATTAAAGGCGGACGTGTGATAAATCCGGCCACGAATTTTGATGATATCGCCGATGTGCTTATCGAAGATGGCAAAGTTGTAAAAATCGCTAAAGGAATCAAGACCAAGGCTGACGAAATCTATGAAGCGGCAGGCAAGGTTGTAACTCCCGGTTTGGTAGATATTCATGTTCATCTGCGTGAACCAGGGCAGGAAGCTAAAGAGGATTTTGCTTCGGGTACGCAGGCAGCAGCCGCTGGCGGCTTTACCACCATCTGCACCATGCCCAACACCAAGCCGGTAGTAGACACGGCGGCGCTGGTGCGCAGCCTGAAGCAGCGTGCTGGCGATGTGGGCGTTGTCAATGTGGAAATTATCGGAGCTGTGACCAAGGAACAGGCCGGCGCGGAACTGGCTGAAATGGGCGATATGATTGACGCCGGTGCGGTAGCTTTCTCTGACGACGGTCATTTTGACAGTAATGCCAAGGTGCTGCTGAATGCTTATGACTACCTGCACACTTTTGACAAGGTTATAATCAATCATGAGGAAGAGCCGACACTGGTGGAAGACGGCGTGATGAACGAAGGCCACCGCAGCGCCATGCTCGGTCTCAAAGGGCGTCCCTCAGTAGCCGAGGATATCGCCGTAGCCCGTGATATACTGCTGGCTGAATACGCTGATGCCAGAGTGCATGTTGCCCATATCAGCACGGCCCGTTCCGTCGACATTGTGCGTCAGGCAAAAAAGCGTGGTGTCAGGGTAACGGCAGAGGCCACTCCCCAGCACCTGACCATGACGGAAGAGTGCGTAAATCTCTTTGACACGTCAACGAAAATCAATCCGCCCTTGCGGGCACAGCGCGACTGTGAGGCCATTCTGGAAGGCTTGAAAGATGGCACCATTGATGCTATCGTCACTGACCACAGTCCCCATGCGCAGGAAGAAAAGGACAGGGAGTATATCTATGCGCCCAGCGGTTTTCCGGGGCTGGAAACGTCCCTGGGAATAATGCTGACGGATTTATATCATACCGGCAAGCTGGAACTGCCCCTGATAATTTCCAAGATGAGCTATGAACCGGCAAAAGTGCTGGGACTTTCTGCCGGCAGCCTTACGGAAGGTGCGGCTGCCGATGTGACGGTTATTGACCCGGACCTTGCGTGGCAGGTAGATGAAAAGAAATTTTACACGAAGGGCAGCCATAGCCCCTTTGCCGGGCGTCAGCTGAAAGGCAAGGCTGTACTTACTGTAGTAAAGGGGCAAATCGTCATGCAGGACGGCAAAGTTTTGACCAATAATTGACAGACTAATGAGGTGTTTACATGAAGGGTAAATTGATCCTAGAGGACGGCAGTGTTTTTTACGGCCAGCTGTTAAATGACAGCCGCGCCACCGGCGAAGTGGTTTTTAATACCAGTATGACCGGCTATCAGGAAAGCCTGACAGACCCCTCCTATTGCCGCCAGATTTTAACGCTTACCTATCCCTTGGTGGGGAACTACGGCATTGCGGATGTGTTCATGCAGTCCCGCAAGGCCTTTGTGGGAGGCTTTGTCATCGGCGAGCTGTGTACTGAGGGCAGCAACTGGCATTATGAGGAAAGTCTGGCTGAGTTTTTGACCCGTCAAAATATTCCCTGCCTCTACGATGTGGACACCCGGGCCGTAACACAGAAGATTCGTTCCGCCGGTACCATGAAGGGGATTATCGTCCCGGAGGATGCCACGCAGGCGGAAATTGACAAGCTGATGGCAGTGCCCATCAAGACCGATGTGGTGATGGAGGTCACCACACCGGAGCCTTACATCATGGAAGCAGACAATGACGCTGCACCGCTGGTGGCAGCTATGGATTTCGGCGTCAAGCAGAACATCTTAAATTCCCTGCACGCTCTGGGCTGCAGGCTGCAGGTAGTACCGGCAGGCACGAAGGCTGAGGAGATTCTGGCGCTGAACCCCGATGGCATTTTCCTTTCCAACGGCCCCGGCGACCCTGCCGATGTACCGGAAATCGTGGAGGAAATCAAAAAGCTCATCGGCAAAAAGCCCATCTTTGGCATTTGTCTGGGACACCAGCTTATTGCCAGAGCCTTGGGGGCAAAGACCTACAAGCTGAAATTCGGCCACCGTGGTTCCAATCAGCCGGTGAAAAACCTGCTGACGGGCAAGGTACAGATTTCCTCCCAGAACCATGGTTATGCAGTGGATGAGGAATCTTTGCAGGGCCTGCCCTTGGAGGTCACGCACATAAACGTCAATGACGGTACGGTGGAGGGCATGCGCCATAAGGAGCTGCCGCTGTTCTCGGTACAGTATCATCCCGAGGCCTCACCGGGCCCCGATGACAATATGTATCTGTTTGATGAATTTTGGACGATGCTGAAGGGAGAAAAATAATGCCCAAGAAGGAAAATCTCAAAAAAGTAATGGTCATTGGTTCAGGCCCTATCATCATC
>JAGAYB010000279.1 GCA_017940705.1 Selenomonas sp.
TCCAGCATATTTCTGATACGCATAGCCTCAGTAGCAGACAAGGCTCGGTCATCATTTGAGCCGCCCTTTACCCCCAGCATAACGATTTTGCCGGCCAGCTGGTCTGCCACCTCATTCATACCTTTTAAGGTTTCCCGGTCAGCTATCTGGTCACACCATTCCATAATACCGTCATTTGTTTTGGAAGTCGTCACCGGACTGCTGGCTTTGACCTGATAAACATCTTCTTCACTTGTCTGCAAGCCTACCCCTTGGAACCCCATCGGGCGATGGCCGCGATGACGCAGAATTACGTGAATTACTGCACTGCCGCCGCCATCACGAACTATATAAGGCTGTAGGAATATACCATCTTCAGTTGGGTCTTCATAACGATAATAAGTTGAGCCGTCCATTTCCTTGCTCACGAGCATATCGGCCGTCAGTCCGCGAATAACCTGGTCAGGTTCTTCGGTACGCCCCATACGCCGGTCAAGCAGTTCCTGCTTGCGTCGGGCTTTAGCTTTCTGCGCTGCCTCCGCCGCCTCTTTTGCCTTTATTTTCTCCTGCTTGGCGGCCTCTTTCTTATCCTGTTCTGCCTGAACTATAGCCCGGGTCTGGTTATACTGCACAGCGGCGTAAAACCCGGCCCCGCCAGCTACACCTACCACCAGCAGCACCAGAATAAAGTACTTTAATTTCGCCATAGCAGACACTCCCTTCCCTGTGCAAAGTGACACTTTTCATTGTAGTTATACGCCCCGAATACAGAAATTTCCTGCAAAATATAGAAAAAACTGAGACTATGAATAAACATAGTCTCAGTAAGGGGATGTAAAGGGATTATTTATTTTACCAGCATTAACCCCTGGTTAGGGTTCAAATGAAGCTTAATACGCCCCTCGGACACCATTGCCGCCTGACCTGTAAGCTGGTCTGTAAGCACAGTCCCATCAGCGGCGAAGGCTGCCGGCAGTTCCACGTCCGTGTCTTTGCCACGATTTAAAACAATCACCGCAGCTTCACCTTTATCATTGGTCCTGGCAAAAGCATAAACATCACCTTTTGCCAGCAGCGTCTCTACATCACCATGAGCGAAAAGCTGCTTATGCTGCTGCCGCACAGCAATAACCTGCCGATAGAATTCCACCAGGTCCTTGTCCTCCCGCCCCCAAGGGTAAGTGCGGCGACAATCCGGATCTGCACTGCCATAGACACCGGCTTCATCTCCATAATAAATGGTGGGCATGCCGGGATACCCCATCAGGAACATGGCCGCCAATTTCAAGCGAGCTTTTCCCAAACGGTAATTAAAGTCCTGTCTGGTCGCCTGCGCCACATTCTCCTGACCGCCGCCGAATTTATAAATTGCACGGACAGTATCATGAGAATCAACGATATTCATGAGATTATAGAGCGCTTCCTTCGGATAATTCTGACGCAATACCGTCAGCTCATCATCACAAGCTTCTGCCTTGCCCTGATTCAGGAACAAATCCCCAACAGCAAAGGAAAGCTTATAGTTCATCACCGAGTCAAACTGATCCCCCGTCAGGAACTGAGAACCATCCTGCCAGATTTCGCCTAAAAGCAGAGGTTCTTCTCCTGCTTTGGTGCGAATGGATTTTACGTCCTTGCGCACATTGGCCCAGAATCCTGGTGGGACTTCCTTGGCCACATCAAGACGCCAGCCAGATAAACCATCATCAAACCACTTCATGATGACACCCTTCTGCCCGTTACGTCCCCGCAGCAGATAATCACCCAAATCGGATACCTTTGTCCCGGCTTCACTGCCGGGATAATCCGCATCACGGAATGGCGTCAGGCTGTCAAAGCCCTGCCAATCATGATAGGCATACTTCGCCCCCATGCTGTCCTTTATCTTTTCATTACGGATTTCAAACCAGTTTTCCCAATGCCAGGGCGAGAATACTTGTCCTTCGGCTTCCAGCTGTTTCTTTGCCTCAGCCTTAGCCGCCTCAAGCTTCATATGCTTATCATTCATCAAATCATAGATGCGTGACCAATATTCATAAGCACCAACCGTCTTGTACTTGCTATAACGGTCAAAATAGATGCTGTCATCTCCCACATGATTGAACACGCCATCCATAATCAAATGCATACCGCGTTTCTGCATTTCAGCCGCCAAAACATTTAATTCCGGCAATTTCCCTAAGATGGGGTCAATATTGCCATAGTCCACGGCATCATAACGGTGATTCGAGCAGGCTGCCGACAGCGGATTGACATAGATTGCCGTTATACCCAGTTTCTGCAGATAATCCAGCTTCTGCGTGATGCCGGCGATATCCCCGCCGAAGAAATCATTACATTCCCAGTTATCGCCATCGGTCTTAGGCGACTTACTGGCGTTAGCAGGCAGATCCGTCCAGGCACGATGCTGCACCGGCTGATTGCCACGCGCCGTAGTGCGCGCATTGTCATTAGATGGATCTCCATTAAAGAACCGGTCCGGGAAAATCTGATAGGTCACCGCTTCCTTGGCCCAATCCGGCGTATGAAAATCCGCGCGGTAAACGGTCAGCTGGAAAGGCTTTGCATCACGGAGTTTCAATGCCCCCGTATGCCCCGGCTTGTCATCATCACCATATTCTTTGGTGTCATCCAGGACGAATTTATAGCCATAAATACCATGTTCCTGTGGACGCAAGGTAACTTCCCAATAATCGCGGCCATCACGGCTTTCCTTCAGTGCCAGCGGATATTCGGCCTTGCTGCCGGCAGCAAAATCCGGATTGTATTCATCACCACCATTAGCGGTGATTTTTGCCTTATAAAGTACTGCCTTTACACTTCCTACTTCGTCCTTGCCCACAGCCAGCCGCA
>JAGAYB010000280.1 GCA_017940705.1 Selenomonas sp.
CTGGCCATTTTCCAGCGTGGACTGCACACCGTCCATATTGGCCTTTGCCATATCGCGGGCCAGCGCCGGGTCTTCGCCAAAGGTGCCATAGTAGCGCGTCCAGCGTGGGTCGGTGCCCAAATCAATCTGTGGGGAAAGGCCTGTGCCAATGCCTAAGAGACGATATTCCTTGGAGGAAATCTCGCCAAACTCTCTGGCAATCTCGGGGTCAAAGGTCGCGGCAATCCCTAAATTACTCGGCCAGCGTGATACGCCGCCTGTCACATCTTTCAGATACACGCCGTTGCCACGGGCATCACTTCTGGGGTCGGAACTGGTGTTGGCCGGAATTGCAAAGGGCAGGCTTTCAGCATAGGCTTGCAGGGCATTATTCCACTTGGCCGTCACTTCGTTGCTGGCGGTACTGTCGGCATTGAGCACCGTGCGCACATGGTCGGCAGAGAGCATTTTTTTCTGCTCGTCATTAAGCTGCGGCTGCAAATTGCGCTGGTGCATACTGTAGAGCATAAGGCCGGCAATATCTTCGGTACTTAATTGCCGTGCCAAATCCTCGGCCCGTTTCTGGGGCGTCAGGCGCCAGTCCTCATATGGGTCAAGTCTGCCGTTGCAGTTCATGTCCTTGAAAGCTTTGCCGTCCACGGTGATGATTTTGACGCCGGAATCCTTGGAGTAGGCAAGTTCAGCGCCTTGCTGCTCCACGAGTGTATAACCGTCAGTTGTATCGTGTTCACTTACATTGGCCGCCTGTACCTGCGTTCCCATCAGGCAAAGGCCAATAGCCAATGCCAATGCGCGATAATTTTTCTTTACCATAATCCATCGTCTCCTTCTGCCGTCAGAATTACTCTTGCATAATGTTTCAAAGGAATTTTGCCGTTATCTTCGGCTTCACAGATGATATGAATGGTCTCACCGCCGCCGATGTTAGACGGCACGGTGAGGCTGGCCTCTGCGCCCTTGGCCGTAAGTTTCACCGGAGCGCCATAAGTGCCGGCTTCCTCGTAAGCGTACCAGCGGCAAGCCACCTTATCCCCATCGGGGTCAGATACCTTGGCATGCAAGGTGATTTTCTGTCCCGGTTTTACCTGCTGGTTAAGCCCTTCGTCAATCTCCACCGCAGGTGCATGATTGGCTTCCTTGTAGTCTTTCAACGTCCAGTCTACGCGGGCAGCAAAATCATTCTGGAAGTCCTTAATCCAGCGGGTCTGGGAATAGAATCTGTCCTTCTTGCCGCTTTCGGGATTATAGTCGTAGGAAGCAACGTTGTCTTCCCACAGATTCGGCACGACACGGGAGGGGCTGAGCCGTCCGCTCCAGCCGCCGTAGCTGAAATCTTCATAAGCGCGCAGGCCGTTATCGACCAGATACAGATAAGACGGCGAATCGCCTTCGGAGATAAGGTCATATTGCTTATAACCGTTCTTTTGCGCAAATTCCAGCGAACCGAATTTATCTTCGGGGTCGCCTGCCAGTTTATGCCCGTCACCATAGGTCATATAACTGCCGCCTATCGCGCCCTTGAGGATATTTTCCTTCATCCATGCTCCGCCGAAATACTTTTTCTGCGAAACCGGTGCCGTTACCGGCCAGGCGTAGGCGAGGCTGACAAACTGCAGTTCGTTAAAGGCGGTCTTTATCCCCGGCCAGCTGACGGCGATGTATTTTTTATAGGTCTCGTCCTGATTCATGATATTGTACAGGACAGCTTTCTTGCAGATGTGGTTATAGATTTCCTGCCATTTATCCGTGCCCTTATACTTGTCCTCGATGGACTTCAAGGCTCTGGCAAAGGTGTTGCTGCCCCCCCAGGTTTCAAAGTGAATGGGCGTCTCGTCTTTATCCAAAAGCAGCTTTTCAATCCAGCGGCTGCCCTCGGTGTCCTTTGCCATTTCCCCTTCAAATTCGATATTGCCGACCTTGACTAGGGACTGCAATTTGTCCGGCGTGGGGTAGTCCTTGTCATGCTGGGATAATTTCGGATAAACACTGCGGTATTTTTCGATATATTCGGCAATCCAGTCCGTGCCGCACCAGCGCAAGTCCGTATGCTTGCCGGGATGAAACCTCTTTACCCAGTCCATATTGGATTCAAAGAGCGTGCCCTTACCATCGCCGCTGTAATGCCACATGGAGCTCGTGTAGATAATGCCCTTGACATCTACATCATTGGTGTAGAGCAAAAAGCGCAGGAAAGAATCCATATCATCTACTTCGCCGTCGGTCATCACGACGGTCTGCGGCCGTTCCTTGGCAGCAGCGATATTTGCCTGTGGGAAAACCGCCCCTAAGGCCAAAGTACCGAGCAGCAAACCTGCCAATTTTTTCTTATTCATAGGAATATGCCTCCAAAATTTTTTGTTTCTTAGAAGAAGAACTGCGCCTGGAAACGATAGAGGTCATTACGCGCACCGGTGTCAATTTCCTTGGCCCATGTGTAGAAAGTATCAAGCAGAATATTCTTGTACGGAACATAGCTGAAGCCCAGACGGACAAATTTTTCATTGCGTCCGCACCAGTCTGTGACCGTCGGCCAGGTGAGCGCCGGCTCGTAACGGTAATCAAGCGTTATCCCGTAGGTATTGGGCTTATCCAGTTTTGCGCCCTTATAATCAATTTGCAGCCAGCGTCCGGGGCTCTTGGTCTTGGTACCGGCCTCCGGCGTATTGTTTCTTCTGGCATTGCTGTTGATGATACCGGCACGGACAGACCAGTTGTTATCAAATTTATGATGGGCATGAGTATAATAATAGAACACGCGGCCCTGGTCAGGGTCCTGATAACGCGTGGCCATAGCCGAACTGTAGGAAACGCCGAAGTTAATATCGTTCTTGTCATCGAAAGGATAGAAGAAGCGCAGGCTCGTCACCTGTTCCTTGTCACGGCTGCCATACACGGTATTGCCAGCTGCATCCCGGTAAGTCATGTTATTATCCCACAAGTCCATCTGCCCGGTTGTAAAGAACGTCTTGAATTTGTTCTTGCCATAAGTCAGCTGAATACCTGAGAAATCACAGTCGATGTCCATGCCCCAGCCGTAGATGTTCCATTCGTTCCATTTACCGATTTTGGCATCCAGCCCCAGCTTTGGGAACTTGCCGGTTACATAGCCGTCCATGGTCAGACCTGTCTGATTTTCCCCCGGGGACAAACTTTTTGTTTCATCAAAGCCGCTAAAGGAATTACGATAGCCGATATCGGCATGAGCTGCCCAGTTGTCGTTCACTTTATAGGCGGTATCCACCTGCACGTGAATCATATTGGCTCTGGTGGTTCGCTCCGTTCCACCACCGTCCTTATCTTTCAGGAAATGGTCATTACGAATGCGGGCGTAACCATGGATGGACAGCTTATCGGCCAGCGCTGCTGCCTTTTTCAGGCTGGCCTTTTCCTCAGCACTTAACGACTCACCGCCCTGACCGCCATTGAGCTTATCCATCTGCGCGCTGTCAAGCTTATCCAGACGATTCAGCAAGGTGAGTTTTTTCATATCGTAATAATACTCACTGTTGAGCCGGTTTACCGTTTCCTGCTGCGCAGCAGTCATTTGCGCCTGATTCTGCATGGCATTGTC
>JAGAYB010000281.1 GCA_017940705.1 Selenomonas sp.
CGGCGCAGGTAGCTGGACAGCTGAAATTATCAGGGCGGGTCGTTTAGCGGAAACAGAAAAATTACTCCCCGTGAACCCCGTGCATCGTATGAACGGGGTAAATTTAGCGAGAACTAACCACAAACTGCAATTTATATGTGCGGAAAATGTTAGCTGCTTTGTCCGTACTCCAAATTCTTTATTTTTGTCCGTTTTAGTATTGGACAAGATTGAATGTCTTTAACTTGTATAAAATCGGAATAACCCGTATAATAAAACCATCGAAACACGAATTACTTAAATCGGTTTCGGTACGCTTCTGAGTGATCATAGGAGGCAAAGTGAAAATGAATCTGCGTGAGCGAACCACGGCAATTTTAAAAATCCTGACGGAAGGGGAAAATCCTTTCCAGAGTGCCACAGAGCTGGCGGACAAATTGGGCGTCAGCACGAAAACTGTATCAAGGGAGCTGCCAGCAGTGGCAGAGGCGCTAAAGCCTTATGGACTCGACCTTTCCCGGAAAAAGGGAGCCGGGTTCACCATTGACGGCGGCGAAGAGGCCATGGCATCGCTCAGGAAATTCCTGGGGCAGGTGAATGACAAGACTTTTTCTCCTGAGGAGCGGCGCTCGATTATCGTCAGCCGGCTGCTGCCTCACAATGAGCCGGTAAAACTCTTTACCCTCGCATCGCTCTTAGGCGTAACCGATGGCACCATCAGCAACGACCTGGACAAGCTGGAAAGCTGGTTTAAGGGACATGGGCTGAGGCTTGTCCGCAAACCGGGGCTGGGTGTCTACATTGAAGGTAAAGAATCAAGTATCCGGCAGGCAATCGTAGCTTATATTTATGAAAACGTAGGTGAGCAGGAGCTGCTGTCGCTTGTACAGGCCAATCTGGCCGAGGACGGGCAGGCGGTGAGCATGGCCTCCTCCCACCTGTTGGATTTGGTTGATAAAGAAATTATCCAGCGTCTGGAACGCTTGATAAGACAAACAGAAAAATCTTTGGATGGGCGGCTGTCCGACCAGGCCTTTGTGGGGCTGCTGGTGCATTTGGCACTGGCGGTGCAGAGGATTCGGCGCCATGAACCCATCAAACTGGCACCGGAGGTGCTGGCGGATTTAAAGTCGAAGGCTGAGTTTAAACTGGCGGTGGATTTGGGCGCGAAAATCGCCCAAGAATTTGCCATCACCATAAACGAGGCGGAGACAGGTTATATCGCCATGCATATCTTAGGCGCTCGCAGCCGCTATCAGCCGCAGGGCATGCCGGCTTCATTGGATAATTTTCATCTGGTGCGCATGGCCAAAGCCGTGATGGGGGCGGCGGAAAAAATCAGCGGTCAGAATTTATACCGCAATTCAGCTTTGCTGACGGGACTCGTCAATCATTTGGGGCCGTCCATCAGCCGGCTGAAAATGGGGATGCCAATCAGGAATCCACTGTTAGGGGAAATGAACAGCAATTATCCGGAATTGATGCAGCTGGCAGCAGCCAGCGTCAAGGATATTGAAGGGGAACTTGATATCGTATTTCCCGAGGAGGAAATTGCGTATATTGCTATGCACCTCGGCGCGGCGCTCAACGATAATCAGACGCTTAAAAAGCTCGAGCGGCGTGTGATTGTAGCGTGTCCCACGGGGATGGGCACCAGCCGTTTGCTTGCCAGCCGGCTGCGTCAGCAGTATGACAATTTAATCGTTCACGATATGGTTTCCACTATGCAGCTTACACCGGCTTACTTTCGTGAGCACGAGGCTGATTTTATCATCGCGACGGTGCCGATACAGCATGTACCGCTGCCGGTGGTGGTGGTCAGTGCCCTGCTCACGCCTGCTGACCAGGAAAAGATTGACAGTGTGCTGGATGCACAGCAGCCGGAAATGAGGGAGGAACCTCCGGCCGCGGTCAACAAGCCTGACTTTGTGAGTGCGCTCAAAATCATGGGTGCTTATGAACAGGCTATCCTGACACTTATCGAGGGCTTTTTCTTCGCAGAAGATGATAAGTCCATGACGGTGCAGGAAATATCCCGGCTGGCCGGCCGGCTGATAAGTGCTGACAAGCAGACTGCAGAGTCTGTTGCCCGGGAGCTTTTGGCCCGGGAAGACAAGGGCAGTACCGCTGTCAGCGGCAATCACATGATTCTGCTGCACTGCCGCAGCCGCCATGTAAAAGAAATTCATTTTGGCATTGTCCATGTAGGTGACTTTTTCTTCTATCCTGCCGAGCCTACGGAGAAAATCCGCACGGCGGCAGTGATGGTCGCACCGCAGGACTGCAGCCAGTATGAACTGGAAACCATAGGTTATATATCCGCCGTTCTGCTCGAACGGTGGGGCTTTATCGAAGTGTTGCATGAAGGGGATAAGCGCCTTATCCATGAGGAGTTGGTGCGCATATTCCAGGAATTTCATGCCAAGAAATACAAGGAATTGATGGAGGGGTAATCCATGAGTACAGCGACAGCTTCTGCAAGAGGCTTCAACTTTCAAGAGGCAATGCAGAAATTTGGCCGGTTCTTATCCGGTATGGTTTTGCCGAATATCGGTGCTTTTATCGCCTGGGGCTTTTTGACGGCACTCTTTATTCCCACGGGCTGGCTGCCTAATGAATACTTAGCTCAGGTGGGCGGGCCGATGAGCAAATGGCTCATTCCCCTGCTCTTAGGTTATAGCGGCGGCGCAGCCGTCTACAGTCACCGCGGCGGCGTGGTTGGCACGATAGCTACCGCCGGTGTAATTGCCGGTGCCGACATTCCCATGTTCCTGGGCGCCATGATTATGGGCCCGCTGGCTGGTTATCTGATGAAGAAATTTGATA
Source organism: Selenomonas sp. (assembly GCA_017940705.1). The sequence continues at coordinate 2,806 of JAGAYB010000281.1, forward strand.
CAGCCATCGAGGACAAGATTCCCACGGGCTTTGAAATGCTCGTCAATAACTTCGCCGCCGGTATCTTGGGCGGTGTCCTGGCTGTGCTTGCCTTTGTCGGTGTCGGCCCTGTGGTGCTGGCTGCTAACGGCGTGCTGCGCTCCGGCGTGGAAGGCATTGTGGCCGCAGGCCTCTTGCCGCTCGCGTCCATTATCATTGAACCGGCTAAGATTTTGTTCCTGAATAACGCCATCAATCACGGCGTACTTTCCCCACTGGGCATTCAGCAGGCTGAAGAATTTGGCAAGTCCATGTTCTTCCTGCTCGAGGCAAATCCCGGCCCCGGCCTGGGCGTGCTCCTGGCTTACTGGTTCTTTGGCAAAGGCATGGCTAAAGATTCCACTCCCGGTGCCATGATTATTCACCTGCTCGGCGGCATCCATGAAATTTACTTCCCCTATGTTCTCATGAAACCTGTACTGCTTATCGCTGTAATCGCCGGTGGCATGGCTGGTGTAGCAACGCTGCAGCTCCTTGGCGGCGGCCTTATCGCTCCGTCCTCTCCTGGCTCTATTATCGCCGTTCTGGCCATGACGCCGAAAGGTGCCTTTATTGCCAACATGGCAGATTTCCTTGTCGCTACAGTGGTTTCCTGTGCTGTAGCCTCGGTATTCATTAAGGTTTCCGCTGGCGAATCC
>JAGAYB010000282.1 GCA_017940705.1 Selenomonas sp.
CCAATAATCCTGTAGCCTCAAGGCTGAAAAAAGCATTTCCTTCGCCTCAACTATACATTTTTTAGAGGTCATTATTATTGTCAATGTAATAAAAAAAGGGATTTCGACCTTGCCATTTTTTCTGGCAATTTGTCGAAATCCCTTTAGTATTGGAACTTCCAGCTTTCTTATTTATCTTTCCGTGACAGTAAACATACGCTCTCAACATGCGAAGTACATGGGAACATATCCACGGGCTGCACCTTCACGGCTTTGTAACCCAGCTCGTTAAGGATGGCAATATCTCTGGCAAGACTTGCCGGATTGCAGGATACGTAGACGATTCTTTCCGGCTGCATGTTGGCAAAGGTTTCGAGAACTGTCGGCGTGCAGCCTGCTCTTGGCGGGTCTACGACCACTACATCTGCCCGGACGCCCTGCTTGTAAAGCCGGGGCATAACCTTAGTCGCGTCACCAACGATAAATTCGGCATTGCGCACGTTGTTATCGCGGGCATTTTTCTGGGCATCTAGGATTGCCGGCTTAACGATTTCGATACCGATAACGCTATGGGCCTTTTGCGCGAGGAACAGAGTAATTGTGCCCGTGCCGCAATAAGCATCAATAACCGTTTCCTGTCCGGTTAAGTTAGCATATTCCAGAGCTTTATTGTAGAGGACCTCTGCCTGACTGGTATTGACCTGGAAGAAGGAGCGCGGGGAAATATGGAAATTCAGGCGGCCAATGCTGTCCTGAATGGTCGGCCGTCCCCAGAGAAGTTTGGTATCACGCCCCATGATAACGTTGTTGTGATAGGTCTGGATATTCTGGTGAACACTGACCACCTTGGGCAGCTTGCTCCGCAGCATTTTGACAAATTCTTTTTCCTTGGGCATGGTCTTGGTGGCGGTAACAATAACCACCATGATGTCACCATTCTTGCCCACGCGCCCTACCACATGACGCAGGACACCGGTATGCTTGTCCTCGTTATAGACGGGAATATTCAGCTTGGTGACAATTTCCCGTACGGCGTTGACGACTTCGTTGTTGCCTTCCTTTTGGATATGACAGTCAGTGGTGTCAATGATGGCATGGCTTCCCTGGGCAAAACAGCCGATAATGGTCTTGCCCTTTTCCCTACCGATGGGAAACTGCATTTTATTGCGGTAATTCCACGGCGTAGCAGCGCCAATGGTTGGTTCGACGTGCAAATCCGGCTGTTTGCCGATACGCGTCACCGCGTCGATAACCTGCTGACGCTTGGCGTTCAGCTGAGCCATATAGTCAAGGTGCTGCAGCTGACAGCCGCCGCATTTATCGTAGATGCCGCAAATCGGCTCCACTCTGTCTGCACTTTGCTTGATGATTTTTTTGACATGCCCCTTGGCATAGGTCTTTTTGACTTCATCAATAACCGCTTCCACCGTTTCTCCCGGCAGGGCGTAGGGCACAAACACCGTAAAATCTTCATAGCGTCCTACACCTTCGCCACTGGTGCCTAAGGTGTTAATCACAATTTCATAAGCTTTTCCTTTTTCGACGGGAACTTTTTTGCTCATTTATTTCCTCTTTCTTAAAACTCAACTTTGCTGAACAGTTCCATGGGGGTGTCCAACAGTATTTTCGCCCCATGCTCCACTAATTCCTCCTGAGGACGGAATCCCCATGTAACACCGATGGGCAGCATACCGGCATTATTGGCCGTGTCCATATCCACGCTGGTATCGCCAAAATAAGCAACCTCCGCCGGCTTCACGCCCATTTTTGCCGCAATCAGCAGAACCTTTTGCGGGTCAGGCTTGCGCGGCATATCCTTACAATCGCCGATTACAGACACAAACATATCCTTAGGGAACAGCGTGTCTACGATGATATCGGCAGCGGACTGATGCTTGTTCGTACAGATGCCCAAAGGAATATGCTTTGCCTGCAAGGCCGTCAGCATGTCCATAATGCCCTCATAACATACGGTCTTATGGGTCAGATTTCTGTCATAACAAAGCTTATACTTTGCCAACGCCTCATCCACAAAGGCGCTGTCAGCGGCTTTTTCCGCAGGCAGGCAGCGTTCAATCAGTTTACGTGAGCCATTGCCTACAAAATAACGGTACTTATCTAAATCATGCCGGGGAAAACCAAAGCCCGCCAGCATTTCATTGGCACTGTCGGCCAAATCGGCCAAAGAATCAATCAGGGTTCCATCTAAATCAAAGATGGCTGCTTTATACTGCATAAATCACCGCACCTTTCCCTATCAATCCACCAAGGCCATCTTGGCGCTGCCTTCGGCGGTAACCGTACCATCTGTCAGGGCAATCGTTGCCTTCATGTTGACAAAACTACCGCGACGGCCTTCTTCCCAGCCCGTAATGACGAGGTCAGCCCCCACGGGAGTCGGTTTGCGGTAGCGAACGTCAAGACGCGCGGTTACGGCTTTTTCGCCTGTGGAGTATAAAAAGCCGCCCATCGCCTCATCCAGCATGGTTGTCACAATGCCGCCATGCACCACGCCATCATAACTTTGGTATTCACGGGAAAGATTTTTTTCTGCTACATATTTATCTGCAACAAACCGAAAGTCCAAATGCAGGCCTATCGGATTTTCCGGGCCGCAGGCAAAACAATAGGCTTCACCGGGTAATTTTTCCTTTACTTCTGCCATAATTTCCTCCAAAAGAGAATACAGGGATGCCCTTTGGCATCCCCATTCTGTATGCTATAAAAATCAGCCTAATTTTTCGGCTAAGAGTTTGTTGACCATCTGCGGGTTGGCTTTACCCTTGGAGGCCTTCATAACCTGGCCTACGAGAGCGCCGATGGCTTTCTTGTTGCCGCCCTTGTAGTCGTCAACGGCTTTCTGATTGTTGGCGATAACTTCGTCCACAATGCCTTCGATGGCTTTGGTATCGGTAATCTGTACAAGGCCTTTGTCCTTGACGATTTTTTCCGGGCTGTCGGTATTCGTCCACATTTCCTGGAAAACCTTCTTGGCAATCTTACCGGAAATGGTATCCTTCATGATGAGCTGAATCATTTCGCCCAGGCGCTGTGCGTCCACCGGTGATTTGCTGATGTCGAGGCCTTCCTCGTTGAGGTTCTTGGCCAGGTCACCCATCATCCAGTTGGCAGCCAGCTTGGCATCAGCTCCTGTAGCCACTACAGCATCAAAGTATTCAGCCATAGCACGGGAGCTCGTGATGATGCCGGCATCATAATCGGACAGGCCGAAATCCTTTTCCAGACGTGCGCGGCGGGCATCCGGCAGTTCCGGCAGCTCGCTGCGGTACTTTTCAATGGTTTCTTCGCTCGTCACGATGGGCGGCAGGTCAGGCTCCGGCATATAGCGGTAGTCATGAGCGTTTTCCTTGCTGCGCATAGACAACGTAATGCCACGGGCCGGGTCATAAGTGCGGGTTTCCTGCACGATATGGCCGCCGTCTTCGAGGACTTCCGTCTGACGCTCAATTTCGTAATTGATGGCGTCTTCGAGATTCTTGAAGCTGTTGATGTTCTTCATCTCGGTACGGGTGCCGAGTTCCTTCGTGCCCACGGGGCGCAGTGATACGTTGATATCGGCGCGCAGGTTGCCTTCTTCCATGCGGCAGTTGGACACATCAATGTATTCCATGATGGCCTTAATTTTTTCCATATAGGCGCGGGCCTCTTCAGCCGAGCTCATATCCGGTTCGGATACGATTTCCAGGAGGGGTACGCCGGTACGGTTGTAGTCTACGTTACTGGACGCGGAATCCTTGATGGTCGTGCCGGAATGCACGAGCTTGCCGGCATCTTCTTCCATATGGATACGCGTCAGGCGAATGCGTTTCTTTTCGCCGTCCACGTCAATATCTACCCAGCCATGTTCAGCAATCGGCAGGTCGTACTGGGACGTCTGCCAGTTTTTCGGCAGGTCAGGATAGTAATAGTTCTTACGGTCAAACTTGCTGTACTTGTTAATTTCGCAGTTCGTGGCCAAGCCTGCCTTGATACCGAACTCCACCACCCGCTGATTTACCGTGGGCAGTACACCGGGCATGCCCAGACACACGGGGCATACATGGGTATTCTGGTCAGCGCCGAATTCCGTGGCACAACCGCAGAAAATCTTGGTTTTCGTCTTTAATTCGCAATGTATTTCCAGGCCAATGACGGCTTCGTACTTCATTAGTTGTTACCTCCCAGCTGCGGCATTTTCGTGTGATACTCCTGGCTCTGTTCATAGGTGTAAGCCGCACGGATAATGGTTTCTTCATCCAGCGCCTTGCCGATAAGCTGCATGCCAATAGGCATTCCCTTGCTGCTCATGCCGCAGGGAATGGAGATACCCGGCAGACCAGCCAGATTCAAAGGTACAGTGCAGGCATCCTGCAGGTACATCTGCAGCGGGTCGCCAGCCATTTCGCCAATCTTGAAGGCCGTCGTCGGGGCAACCGGGGCCAGAATTACGTCCACCTGTTCAAAGGCCTTGGCATAGTCTTCCGCTACCAGCGTACGCACTTTCATGGCTTTGAGGTAGTAAGCATCATAGTAACCGGCAGACAGAGCGTAGTTACCGATAACGATACGGCGTTTTACTTCCTCACCGAATTTTTCCGTACGGGTGTTGGTCATCATGGCGACGAGGTCTTCACCTTCCACGCGTTCACCATAGCTTACGCCGTCATAGCGCTGCAAGTTGGTAGCAGCTTCAGCCGGTGCAATGAGGTAATAGGCGGAAATTGCATAATCCGTATGCGGCAGGGAAATCTCAACGATTTCGGCGCCCATTTCCTTGTACTTTTCGATAGCCGTGCGGATAGCCTTTTCCACTTCGGGATCCATGCCCTTGACGAAGTATTCTTTCGGCAGACCGATTTTGAGGCCTTTCACATCTTCCACCAATGCCTTGGTGAAATCCGGCACTTCCGCAGCGCTGGAAGTGGAGTCCATGTCATCATGGCCGGCGATGATGTTGAGGATGTTCGCACAGTCCGTCACATCACGGGTCACAGGGCCAATCTGGTCCAAAGAAGAACCATAAGCCACGAGGCCATAGCGGGAAACACGGCCGTAGGTCGGCTTTAAGCCTACCACACCGCAGAAGGA
>JAGAYB010000283.1 GCA_017940705.1 Selenomonas sp.
AAGGCCAAGGCGGAAAGTGCCTACGCCGAAAACAAGGATATTATCGACAAAGCCGTTTATTATGCCCGGACGGGAGCAGATTTTCTGTCCAAATGGCTGACACAATAAAAAAATGAAGGGAGTAAAAACGTTGAAAAAGTATGCAGTATTATTGATGGCACTTCTGTTGCTAGGCATGGTGGCTGGCTGCGGACAGCAGGAAGCAAAAAAGGATTTACAGCCCTTGAATATCGGCCTGATGCCGGATACGGATTCCCTGCCCTTTATCATTGCTCAGGAAAAGGGCTATTTCAAGGAAGAGGGGCTGGAGGTCAACATTCAGCAGTACAAGAGCGCCATGGACAGGGATTCAGCCCTGCAGAGCGGCAATCTTGACGGGGCCATATCGGATATGCTGGCCGTGGCCTTTGCCAAGGACGGCGGTTTTAACGTGAAGGTGACTTCCTTTACCGATGGCAGCTACAAGCTGATTGCAAGCGCCCAGTCCACAGCCAAATCCATGGCAGACCTGAAGGGGCAGGACGTGGCTGTATCCCGTAATACCATTATCGAGTATGTCACGGACCAGATTCTCCAGAAGGAAAATCTCGGCGAAGACACCATCAACAAGGTGATTATCCCCCAGATACCTACGCGGCTGGAAATGCTGCAGAACGGCAAACTGGGCGCAGCTACACTGCCGGAGCCTATGGCCAGCATAGCCGTACATAATGGCTGCAAGTTTATAACGGGCTCTGATGAACTCGGTATCAATCCCGGCGTAATCATGTTTACGGCCAAAACCACCAATGACAGACGGGCGGAACTGGCAGCTATGTACCGGGCCTACAACAAGGCTGTGGATTATTTAAATAACACCCCACGGGAAGAATACATTGATATGATTATTGAAAAGGCAGGTTTTCCACCGGCAGCCAAAGAAGCGCTGAAGCTGCCCGAGTATCATCATGCAGCCCTGCCCAAGGAAAGCGATGTGGTTGACTGCGTGAAGTGGCTGCAGCACAAGGGGCTTATCAAGAAGAATTATACCTACGCCGATTTTGTGGTGGATGTACTGAGCAAGTAAAATGATTGAAGTAGATAATTTGGCCGTAACCTATACCGGCCGCAGACAACAGAATATGGCATTGCACAATGTAAGCCTGACCGTTCCGCAAGGAACGGTCTGTGCTGTCATAGGGCCATCCGGCTGCGGCAAGTCCACGCTGCTCAAGGCCGTGGCCGGCTTGATTAAGGATTATACTGGTGAGGTGCGTATAAACGGCGGCGCGGTGAGCCCCAAGAAATTGCGTATCGGTTTCATGCCGCAAAATTACGGTTTGCTGCCCTGGCAGACCGTAGCGGATAATATCCGTCTGGCCTGCAGGATTAAGGACGGCTGGACCGAGGCCAAGGCGCTTAAAATGGAGGAACTGTGCCAAAAGCTGGGGATAAAGGACTTGCTGGCACGTTATCCCCAGGAGCTCAGCGGCGGCCAGCAGCAGAGGGTAAGCCTTGCCCGGGTGTTTTTGCTGGAGCCGGACATTTTGCTGATGGATGAGCCCTTTTCCGCTTTGGACGCCATTACCCGTGAGGAAATGCAGGATGTTTTCCGTGATTTATGGGAGTCGGCCGGGATTACTACCATGCTGGTGACGCATTATGTGGAAGAGGCTTTATATCTTGGGCAGCAGATTGTCCTGATGTCGGCCAACCCCGGAACTGTGGCCGAGGTCATGGAAAACAAGTGGCAGGGCAGCCGTAGCTGGAAGTCCAGCAATGATTTCTTTGTCAAAGGGCAGGAGCTGCGCGCTAAAATCAAAGCAATGGAGGCAGGAGCATGAGAAAGGGAAAAATTGTGCTGCGCGCCTATCTGCTGGGGATGGTCTTTTTGCTGCTGGTCTGGCAGGCAGCCGCCGGTATTGCCCAGCTGCCCATCATTCCCGAGCCGGTCAATGTATTTGTGCGCCTGCAGGAAATTTTTGCCGACAAAATCGCCATTCATGCGGTGTACAGCCTCTGGCGGATAATTGCCGGAATTCTGCTGGCCGTGCTTATCGGCTATCCCTTGGGGATTATCATGGGCTATTTTGCCCGGGCTGACAGGTATCTGGCACCGGTGGTCTATCTTACATATCCGATACCGAAAATTGCCCTGCTGCCGATTCTGATGCTGCTGGCAGGTATTGGCGAACTGTCAAAGATTATCATGATTTTTCTGATTGTGGTTTTTCAGATTGTCGTGGCTCTGCGTGACGGCATAAGAGCCATACCTGAGGAAACCTATTATCCGCTGTATTCTCTGGGAGCAGGCTTCCGGCAGGTGTGCCGTTACATTCTCATTCCGGCGGTTATGCCCAATTTCATCACGGCTATCCGGGTGGCTATGGCGACGGCTGTTTCGGTGCTGTTTTTTACGGAGACTTTCGGCACGCAGTACGGCATGGGCTATTTCATTATGGATGCCTGGCTCAGGGTAAATTATCTGGAAATGTATACGGGCATTGTGATTTTAAGTCTTATCGGCCTGCTGCTGTTCGGCCTGCTGGATTTAATCGAGCAGAGGGTTTGCCGCTGGCAGATGAAGTGAGGTAAAGATGAAAAAGCTGTTGTTGCTGTTAAGTGTCATGCTGTTTCTGGCTGGGGGGCTGTTTTTGGGTGTTTCCGGCAGCGGTGCGCTGGCGGAAACGCTGGGGCTTTCCCAGGACAGCGGTGCGATTGCCGTGGAGAGCTATGGCAAGGTTTCGCCGGAAATCAGGCAGGACGTGGAAAAAGCGGCAAAGGGATTTGCCGCTTTTTGTGCAGATAATCTGCAAGTGAAGCTAAACCGTGATGTGCGTGTGCTGGTAGTGGCCGACAGCCATAATTATCAGGCCATGCTGGTGCAGGAAATGGGCATGGACGAAGCGGAAGCCAAAAACAAAGCACAGTACACCAGCGGTCAGGCCAGCGGTCAAAAAAGCCTCTGTGTCATAAACGGTGACAGGTCAGGACTGAAAGAGACCGATGACCGTCTGGGCACCACGGCGCATGAGCTGTTCCATCAGCTGCAGTATCAGCTGAGCGATGGCCGCAACGGCTACGAACAGGGGCTGTTCTGGCTGGAAGAAGGCTCGGCTGACTACATGGGCGCTCAGGTGGCTGCGTCTTTGGGCGGACGCTCCATGGAAAAATGGTTTTTGGATGCCAAGTTTGCGGTGCAAAATTCCCGGAAGGTCGCTGATGTCATGGCCTTGCAGCACACTACCGAAGCTGAGCGAACGCAGCTGATGAATAACCGGGTAAATTCCTATGGCCTGTCGGACTTAATGGTCTGGTTTTTAGTGAAAACCTATGCTCCGGGACAGGAAAACGCCAGACTGCTGGACTATTTCCGCCGTCTGGGACAGGGCGACACGCCGGAAAAAGCGCTGCAAAATACCTTTGGGGTGCCGCTTAATGACTTTTTGGCCGCTTTTGTGGATTGGTGGCAGCAGGAACAAAAAAAGACGGTCTTTAATTTTCATGGGCACGGCAGCGTATCACCAGCCACGGTCAGCCAGCTGCAGCAGCAGGTAAAAGCCGCTCAGGACTGGCTGTCTGCCCATTGGGGCAGGAAGCTGACCGGGGAATACGATATCATCGTAGCCGCCAATCAGGAGGACTTGGCCAGGGCCGCCGAGGAGCAGTGTCGTATCTCCCCGGAAAGAGCCAAAGAACTGGCGTCCGGCAGTGTCTGGGTGGAAAATAACAGCACCCTGATTGTCAATGGCGAACGTATTGCCGACCAGCGGCAATGTATCTTTGTGGGCGGCGTGATGATGACCAGGATGCTGGAGGTACAGGAACTCGGGGCAGAGCCCAGCGGCGTGGAGTGGCTTATGCGCGGCATCGGTTATGTGGTTGGCGTAGGCCGTCTGTGTGAGAGCGGTTACGGCAGGCTGACGGATTACCAGCGCACCTGGCGCACGGAACTGCGCAAGAAGGCGCCGCTGCCCTCGCTGGATAAAATGATGCGGCAGGAGGCTATGCAGGAAATAGCTGACCAGTACAGCCATGACGATATCGCCAAACTCTGCGAATACGCCACGGCCGAGCTGGTTCGCCGCTACGGCTGGGGAGCTCTGCAGAATTGGCTTCTGGCGGCCCGGCAGCTGGGGGATGGCAGGCAGGCTTTTGTACAGGTTTTTGGCATAACCGCTACGGACTTTGCGGCCCAGATACAGATGCTGGTTTATTGATTATCGGGAGGGCGCTTGATGGACATACAGGCCGAGTTATTTAAACTGCAGGATAAGGATTATCGTGCGTTTCAGCTAAAGCTGCTGCCAACGGTGCAGCCGGACAGCGTCATCGGCGTGCGGACGCCGGAACTGCGCAGGCTGGCAAAAGTTATCGTCAGAAGCGGCGCGGCAGAGGCCTTTCTCGCGGATCTGCCGCATAAGTACTTTGATGAAAATCAGCTGCAGGCGTTTATGCTGTCGGAGTTAAAGGACTATGAAGAGTGTGTGGTAAAGGTGGCGGCATTTCTGCCCTATGTGGATAACTGGGCCACCTGCGACCAAATGACACCGCAGGTCTTTAAAAAGCATCGCCGGGAACTTCTGGTTTGGATAAGGAAATGGCTGGCAGCCTCCGATGTTTATGTCCGGCGCTTTGCCATTAAAATGCTGATGGACCATTTCCTTGATGAGGATTTTGACCTGTCGTATTTAGAAATGACCGCGCAGATACGCTCAGAGGAATACTATGTCAATATGATGATTGCCTGGTACTTTGCCACGGCGCTGGCCAAGCAGTATGAAGCGGCGCTGCCGTTCCTTGAGGGAAAACGGCTGGCTGTCTGGACACATAACAAGGCCATACAAAAAGCCATCGAAAGCCGGCGGATAACTCCGGCGCAAAAGGCTTATTTGCGGCAGCTGAAAATTAAAATGGCGTAGTGGCAGTCAAATCGTATCCCCCCGGGGGGCTTGTGGAGCATTGCTTATCTTGTTATTATCTAATTGAAATTGATTTTCGACAAGATGAGGAGTGACAGTGTGCGATTACCAGCCAGTGACAGACATTACTTAGGGATTGCCATGCCGGCGGCGTTGGAAGGATTATTTATGGTGCTGCTATCCTCCGTGGATATCATCATGGTGGGGGTGCTGGGAACGGCGGCCATTGCGGCGGTCAGTATCTTTACCCAGCCGCGTATGATGCTTCTGTGCGTAGTGCGCTCGGTAGCCTCGGTGCTGACGCTGCTCACCGCCCAAAAGTTTGGACAGAAGAAATTACAGGAAGTGCCTGCGTTACTTGCGCGGACACTTTTTTGCATGGTTATTTTGATGGGGGCTCTGCACGTGCTCTTTTTCCTGCATTTAGAGGGGATTCTAAGCTGGATGGGAGCTAAAGAAGAATATATGGCAGAGGCTCTGGCCTACGGGGACATTGCTTTAGTGGGCGTTTTTTTGACAACGCTGGCCACTATCCTGCAGGCGGTACAGCTGGGCTATGGGCACACCAAACAGGTGATGAGTGCCAATGTGCAGGGCAATGTGGTCAACATCATTGCCAATGCGCTGCTCATCTTCGGACTGGGGCCTTTTCCGGAGATGGGCGTTACAGGTGCGGCAGTGGGAACCGTCATTGGTACAGGCTGGTCGCTGACGGTTACGGGCTATCAGCTGAAAAACAGCGAATGGTCAGGCTGGGGCAGCTTTGGGCCGACGCGTGCGTATTTCAAGGAATTTCTGCCAGTTTTTGGCGGTGTATTCAGTGAACAGGGCTTTGAGCGCATCGGGATGGTACTCTATACCAGAATGGTCGCAGAGCTTGGCACAGCAGCCTATGCGGTGCATGCCATCTGCATGAATTTCTGTGATTTTTATTACTGCTTTGCAGGCGGCTTAGGCAAGGCTAATATGGTGCTGGCAGGTCATGCCCACGGTGCCGGTGATTGGAGCTTCTGGCAGCGCCAGCTCCGGGCAGGACTCAAATGGAGTTTTGTGTTCTCCCTGCTGGCTTTCCTGCTGACCTATGGCCTGCGCTATGAAATCTTTGGCATCTATTCCCATGAGGCAGAACTGCTGCCTTTAGGGGCGCTTATCATGGTGTTTGTGGCGGCGGTGAGTTTTCCCGAGGCCCATGCCATGGTCTGCGCCGGTGTCCTCCGGGGCAGCGGCAAGACCAGTCAGGTGGCAGCCTATTCCTTCGTGAGCATTGCCTTTTTGCGGCCGCTTATCACGGCGTTTTTCTTAGAGGTGCTCGATTTAGGGCTGGCAGGGGCATGGCTGGCACTGGCCATTGACCAGTCGCTCAGGGCAGCGTGTGCATCATTTTTGCTCTGGCGCCTGTGGCGTACAAGGCCGTAAATAGCCTGTGACACTTGACACGGGCTGGCAGTAATGGTAAAATTCTCTTTGTCATACTGTGTATTGAGAGTGATTTTTAATAAGATTGAATCAGGTGTCGGAAGACTTAATAGAGAATCCGGTATAAGCCGGAGCGGTCCCGCCACTGTAACAGGGAGTCATATTGCAGTAAGGAACGATGAACAGTTCCTAAGTCACTGGAGAGGGGAAAGCCTCTTTGGGAAGGCGCGATATGATGATGAACTGAAGCCAGGAGAACTGCCTGATTGACAATCACCGCTAGAGACCGTTATGGTTTCTTGAACCCGCGAGCGATGGGGATGGGGATTTTTACTGGAGTTTTTTCGGTGAGCCTGTCTGCCTTTGTGCGGACAGGCTTTTTATATGCACAAATTCATTTAGGGAGTGGATGATTTTGCAAAAACTTGTGAGCAAATTGTCGCAAATGCTGATAACCCTGGTGGGAGTCAGCTTTCTGACTTTTTGCCTGACGTATCTGGCACCGGGAGACCCGGCAGCCATGCTGCTGGAGGCCGGCGACAGTATCGTGTCTCAGGAAACGCTGGAAAAGACCCGGGCGGAGCTGGGGCTGGACAAGCCTTTTCTCGTGCAGTACGTGAACTGGGCTGGAGGCGTGCTGCACGGGGACATGGGTATGTCCTATTCCGCGAAAAAACCTGTAGCCGACAAGCTGCTGGAGGGCTTTGCCGGAACCATGACGCTGGCGGCGGTGACGATTGTGTTTGTCCTGCTGATTTCCCTGCCCTTGGGGATTTGGTCGGCAGTCCACCGCAACGGCTGGCAGGATTATCTGGTACGGGGAATTTCCTTTGTGGGTGTGTCCATGCCGACCTTTTGGCTGGGGCTTATCTTTCTCTATGTGTTCGGCCTGAAGCTGGGCTGGTTTCCCATTGCCAAATCAGCGGTAACAGCAGAGGGGATTGTGCTGCCGGCCCTGACGCTGGCTATCTATCTGTCATCTAAATATATCCGTCAGGTACGCACGGTGTTTTTGGAAGAAATGCAGCAGGATTATGTGATGGGGGCAAGGGCACGCGGCTTTTCTGAGCGTGCCATTCTTTGGAAGCATGTCCTGCCCAATGCAGTGCTGCCCCTGATTACGCTGCTCGGCATGTCCATCGGCTGGCTGCTGGGCGGTGTGGCCGTTATCGAAATGGTGTTCTCCTGGCCGGGTATCGGCAATATGGCGGTACGGGCGATAGCCATGCGTGATTATCCGCTGATTGAGGGCTTTGTGCTATGGATTTCCATTGTGTACATGGCCGTCAATGCGCTGGTGGATTTATCTTATGTCTATCTTGACCCACGGCTGAAAAAGGAGGCTCATTGATGACGGTTTTTCGGGAAAATAAGTTGTTTGCCTTTTATACTGGGCTGGTGCTGCTGATTGTCCTGCTGGCCATCTTTGCGCCGTATCTTGCTCCTCAGGACCCCATGGCCGGAAACATGAAGCTCGTTTTGCAGACACCATCGGCAGAGCATTTCTTGGGGACGGATAAGCTGGGACGGGATATTTTCTCCAGAATTCTCTGCGGCACACAGATTTCTCTCTTTATGGCTTTGTGTCTGGTAGCACTTATCGCCATGGTGGGGACTTTGGTCGGGGTACTGGCTGGCTTCTTTGGCGGCTGGCTCGAAACCGTCTTCATGCGCTTTGCCGATATGATGCTGGCGTTTCCGGGCATCGTACTGGCCATTGCCATTGCCGGTATCTTAGGGGGCAGCGTTGTAAATACCATTCTGGCGCTGCTCGTGGTCAGCTGGGCCAAATACGCCCGGCTGGTGCGCAGCCTTGTCCTGCGCCTTAGAAATCAGGATTTCATTCTGGCGGCGAAAATTCAGGGCGCTAAAAACAGCAGTATCCTTTGGCGTCATATACTGCCGAATGTCCTGCCGATGGTAGTGATTACCGGGGCTATGGATATCGGCACCATGATGATGGAAATTGCGGGGCTCTCCTTTTTGGGGTTTGGTGCCCAGCCGCCGACACCGGAATGGGGGCTGATGCTCAACGAAGGGCGTCAGTATATCCAGACAGCCCCCTGGCTGATGATTTATCCGGGGCTGGCCATCTTTATAGTGGTAGCAATATTCAATCTGTGGGGCGACAGCCTGCGGGATGTGCTCGACCCACGGCAGGAATAATATATTTTATGTAAAGGGGAAGATGTTTGAGATGAAGATTTTTAACACAAAGAAGTTATGGAAAGCTGTCAGCCTGGGGCTGTGCGGCGCAGCTCTGACCGTTATGCTGGCCGGCTGCGGTGCGGACAAAAGCAGCAGCGCCGATAAGGGCGTACTGAAAGTCGGCGTGACGAACTTTGCCGACACGCTCGAGCCCACGCAGAATTACTTTGGCTGGGTGGTTATGCGCTACGGTCTTGGCGAATGTCTGGCCAAGTTTGACGAAAAGATGAACGTACAGCCATGGCTGGCCGAAAGCTGGAGCATCAGTGACGACCATCTCACCTGGACATTTAAGATTCGTGACGGCGTGAAGTTCTCCAACGGCAATCCGCTGACGGCTGAGGCAGTCAAAAATTCCATTGAACGCACCTTTGCCAAGAACAACCGGGCGGCGACCTTCTTCAAGTACAAGGAAATAAAAGCTGACGGACAGACTTTGACCATCGTTACGGAAAAGCCCATGCCGAATATGCCGGGATTCTTGGCTGACCCGCTCTTCATCATCGTGGATACCACCGCTGAGAGCAGCCGTGATTTTGCCAAGGAAGGCCCCATCTGCACCGGCCCCTATATGGTGGAATCCTTTGTCAAGGAAAAGGCTGTCATGAAGAAAAATCCCGGTTACTGGGGTGGGGAAGTGCCCTTTGAAACTGTAGAAATTCCTTCCATTGATGACCCCAATACCCGTGCTATGGCACTCCAGTCCGGGGAAGTCGATATGGCGGTAAACATCGCAGCCGGCGATATGGATACGTTCCGCAGCAACGACAAGTTCTTTGTGGATGAAATTTCCTCTTTGCGTGTAGTTTTGGCCCGTTTGAATCAGAAGGGCATCTTAAAGGATGACAAAGTCCGCGCTGCCCTTATCAGCGGCTGTGACAGGGAGACCTATAACAAAGTGCTGCTGAAGGGCACCTTCCTGCCGGGCAAGGCTCCTGTACCTCCTTCCATGGACTACGGCTTTGACCAGCTGACCGACCCCAATGCTTACAATCCCGAAAGAGCGGCAAAGCTCCTTGACGAAGCCGGCTGGAAAGATACCAACGGCGACGGCATCCGTGACAAGGATGGCCAGCCCTTGAAACTTGACTTTGTGGTTTATAACAGCCGTGCTGAACTGCCGCTCTATGCCGAAGCTGTCCAGTCTGACCTCAAAAAACTGGGCTTTGACATCAATATTAAGACCGTTGACTACAACCTCGTTGACCAGATGGGCATTAAGGGCGAATATGACCTCTTGATTTCCAATATTACCACGGCCAATACCGGTGACCCGGAAATCTTCCTGTCCTGGTATTGGAAGACCAACAACAACGGCGACAATCCGCAAAATGGCTCTGGCTACAGCAATGCGGCTCTTGATGCGAAGTTCAACCAGCTGGCTGTAGAATTTGATAAGAGCAAACGCCGTCAGCTGATGATTGAGATTCAACAGATTATCATGAATGATGGGGCAGCGCTGTTCCTTGGCTATCCGCAGACCAACATCATCAGCAGCAAGGCAATAAGCGGTGTGAAGATGTATCCTTCCGATTATTACTGGATTACGAACCTCATCAAACCGGCTAAATAAGTAAAGGAAGCAAAGATGCTTTTAGATGTAAAAAACTTAGCAATTACATATCAGGGCCAGCCTGCGGTGACAGATGTCAATTTTGACTTGTCAGCCGGGGAGATTATGGCCATTGTCGGGGAATCCGGCAGCGGCAAGACCACTGTAATCAGGTCTGTTCTGGGGTGCCTTTCGGGCACAGGTCAGGTTTCCGGCGGTCAAATAAACTTTGACGGCCGGGATATTGCCCGTCTTAGCAATAAGGACTGGCTCGCCATCCGCGGCAAGGAGATTGCCATGATTTTTCAGGACAGCGGCAATATGCTAAATCCGGTTCAGACCATCGGCAGGCAGTTTGTGGAATATTTGCAGCTGCACAGCACCATGAG